>JAQBPS010000255.1 GCA_028287415.1 Bacillota bacterium
GTACTTCCAGACGAGCGGAACCACCGAGGGGCCGGAGTTGCGGGGGCGCCATTACTTTGAGCGGCTCGACCTGTACGCCGCCTGCGCAAAGCCCGTCTTTGAGCGCTTCGTGCTGCCCGGCGTGGAGCGCATCCCGATGCTGATGCTCGCCCAGGACCCGGCGCAGGGCCCGCACTCGTCGCTCTCCTGGTATCTGTCCCAGCAGGCTGAGGCCTTCGCATCCGAATCTGCGTGGTATGTCGATGAAGGCGGCCTCAAGCTGCCGGAGTTGGAAGCGGCACTGCGCGCTGCCGATGGGCCGGTCGCACTGCTGGGCACCGCCTTCGCCTTCGTCCACCTGGTGGACAGCGGGCTGAAAGTGAAGCTGCCCGCCGGTTCCCGGGTGATGGAGACGGGCGGCTTCAAGGGCAAGTCACGCGAGGTGGCGCGGTCGGAGCTGTACGGGCTGATTCGCGGTGCCCTCGGTGAGGATGTGGTCTGCGTTAACCAGTACGGGATGACGGAGATGTCCTCGAACTGCTACGACCAGACCCTGCTGAACGGCTCGCCCCGCAAGGCCGGGCCGGACTGGGTCGCCGTGCGCATGCTCGACCCGGAGACGCTGGTCGAAGTGCCTGACGGCACGCCTGGCGTGGTCGCGATTACCGACCTGGCAAACCTCTACTCCTGTGCCTTCCTGCTCACCCAGGACATCGGCGTGCGGTATGCGGACGGCTTTGAGATTTTGGGGCGTGCGCCGGGCTCGGAGGCGCGGGGATGCTCGATTGCCATGGATCAGTTCCTGCGGGCGAACGACCGTGGTTGAGGCGCTGCTGGCCGCACAGCGGGAACTGGCCGAAAAGCCGGTGGCCTGGGTGCTGGAACGGCTGGACCGGGTCGCTCAGCGCTGGCTCGACCACGCGGACCCGATCCGGCGGGAGGCGGAGGGGCGGCTGGCTTCTGAAACCGGTTTGGCTCCGACCATGCTGCGGCTCGGCCTCGACCAGATGATCCGGCGGATGCAGGGCATACCGGAACTGCTGGATCAGGATCTCGGCAGCCGTGCGGCCCTGGATGAGCTGGTGCGGCGGGCACCGGGGGTCCGGTCGCAGGCGTGGGGACCGGGGCTGCTGGTCTGCATCTTCGCAGGGAATGTGCCGGGGATTCCGGCGTTTGACATGGCGATGGGACTGGCCCTCAAGAGTGCCGTACTCTGCCGTCCTGCCAGCGGTGAGCCGGTGTTTGCAGAGCTGTTTGCCCGGTCAGTCGGCGAGGTCGATGAGCTGCTGGGTCGGTGCCTGGCGGTTCAGCGGTGGGGCTACGACGAGACATGGCCGTACGAGCAGGCTGGCGCCGTCGTCGCGTACGGTTCCGACGAGTCGGTCGCGGCGGTGCGGCGGCTGGTGCCTGCGCACGTGCGGTTCGTGGGGCATGGGCACAAGCTAAGCTTCGCGGTCGTCGCTCGGGAATCAGCCACGGCTCAGACCGCCCGCCTGCTGGCGCTTGACGTGGCGATGTATGACCAGCAGGGCTGTCTCAGCCCGCACATGGCGTTCGTGGAGCGGGGCGGGGCGCTGAGCCCGGCTGCGTTTGCGCAAGTGTGTGGCAACGCACTGGCCGGACTGGAGGCGGAGATGCCCAGGGCGAAGCTGACGCAGGCGGAGGCGATGGCGCTCCGCACAGCCAGGGATGAGGCGGAATTCGCGGCAGATGCGCTGCACGCGAGCCAGGGGGACCTGGCGTGGACAGTGGTGCACAGCGAAGCTCCGGCGTTTTTGCCCAGCCCGCTCAACCGGCTGCTGCGGACATACGCAGTTGATGATCTGGAGCAGGTAACGGCGGTGGTCAAGCCGTACGCGGCCTATCTGCAGACGGTGGGCGTGGCCGGGCCGGGGCAGCGGATGGGTGCGCTGGCCGGCGCACTCGGTCGGCTCGGTGCGAGCCGGCTGTGCCCGGTCGGGCAGATGCAGGAACCTGGGGCGCTGTGGCGTCACGACGGCGGCCTGACGGCCGGTGCGCTCGTGCGCTGGATCGATATGGAGGTGACAGAATGAATCTGCACGATCTGGACAAGCAGCACCTGATCCATGCGGAGGTGCACTTCCGGGACTTTTATGCTCGCCAGCCTGTGATCATCGTGCGGGGCGAGGGCTCGACCGTCTATGATACGGAGGGCGTGCCCTACCTGGACGCACAGGGCGGGCTGGGGCTGGTCAACATCGGCTACGGGCGCAAGGAGATTGGGGAGCTGGCCGCCCGGCAGATGGAGAAGCTGATGTACTATCACACGTACTTTCACTTCAGCAACGAGCCGGCGGTGCGGCTGGCGGCGAAGCTGGCTGAGACGGCGCCCGGCGATCTGAACAAGGTCTTCTTCACCCTCGGCGGCGCCGAATCCGTGGAGAGTGCTGCGAAGCTGGCCCGGCTATATCAGCGGGCCAAGGGGCGCCCGCAGGGCGACAAGATCATCTGCCTGGAGCTCGGCTACCACGGCAATACATTCGGCGCCCTGTCGGCCACCGGCATGGCCAAGCATAAGGAGCTCTTCGGCCCGCTGGTGCCCGGCTTCATCCACATCCCGGCCCCGGATCGGTTCGAGGGCACCTGGGGCTATGACGAGCCGGAGGCGGGCGCCCGGTACGCTGCGCTGCTCGAGGAGCGCATCCTGGCGGAGGGCCCCGAGAGCGTGGCGGCCTTCCTGGCGGAGCCGATCCTCGGCGTCGGCGGGACGATCAATCCGCCGGACGACTACTGGCGCCACGTGCGCACGATCTGCGATAAATATGATATTCTCTGGATAGCGGACGAGGTGATGACCGGCTTCGGTCGGACCGGCGCTACCTGGGCGGTGACGCACTTCGGTGCCACGCCGGACGTCATCTGCAGCGCCAAGGGGCTGACCAGTGGCTACCTGCCGCTCGGCGCCGTCATCAGCAGCGACCGCATCGTCGCCGCCATCACCGAAGCCGACCTGCCGTTTACGCACGGCTTCACCTACGCCGGGCATCCCGTCTCCTGCGAGGCGGCGCTGGCCAACATCGCCATTTATGAGCGGGAGGGTCTGGCGGAGCGCTCTGCCGCCATCGGTGCCCGGTTTATGGAGCAGTTCCGGGAGCGGAACAATCCCTATGTAGCGGACCTCCGCGGCAAGGGGCTGATGATCGGCCTTGAGCTGGCCCGGGACCGGGAGAGCAAGCAGCGTTTCGGCGGGGAACCCGCGATCGGCTTCGCCATTGAGGCCGCCTGCTTCAGAGAGGGCGTCATCATCGGGGTGGCGCCGTACCGGGACACGATCAACCTGACCCCGCCCCTGGTGCTGACAGAGGCCGAGGTGGACCGGCTGGTCGATGTGCTGGACCGGGTGATCCGATCCGAGTGCGAGAAGCGGATATAGAGAGGGTGGGCAACTTGTCCGACGGACAGTACCAGTATCAGGAGATCAGCCCTGAAGAGTTGCAGCGTCGCCTGGAGACGGGCGAGGACCTGATCGTCGTCGACATCCGCGAGGGGTTCGAGTGGCAGGCGACCGGTGTGATTCCGGGCGCCCGGCTCGCATCGATGCGGCCCTTCCTGCTCACCCAGCTGGACACGCTGGACAAGGAGCAGGAGGTCGTCCTCGTCTGCGCAAGCGGTGTGCGGACGGCAGATGCCGCCGTCTACATGACCATGAAGGGCTTCAAGAATGTAAAGTCGATGGCCGGCGGCATGAAGGCCTGGAAGGGCCGGAGCGTCCCGGCAGAGGTGAAATGAAGCGCCTGTACATCGTCAGGCACTGCAAGGCGGACGGGCAGCTCCCGGAGGCCCGGCTGACGGCGGAGGGCGAGGAGCAGGCTGAGGCGCTGGCTGATTTTTTGCAGCACAAGGGCGTGGAGCGGATCGTTGCCAGCCCTTTTCTGCGCGCAATCCAGTCCGTCGAGCCGCTGGGCGATCGGCTGGCGCTGCCGATTCGCGCCGACGAGCGCCTGGCTGAGCGGGTGCTCAGCAGCGAGGTGCTCCCCGACTGGGTGGACCGGCTGCGGGAGTCCTTCGATGACCTTGATGCGGTGCTGGAGGGCGGCGAGTCAAGCCGGACCGCCATGGCCCGGGCCGTGGAGGCGATCCGGGAGATCATGGACTTCCCCGTCGATACAACGGTGGTCGTTTCCCATGGTAATTTGATCGCCCTGATGCTCAGGCACTTCGACGACCACACCGGCTTTGCCGAATGGCAGGCGCTCACCAACCCGGATGTTCACCTTGTCACCATCGCTGAGGGGGCTGCGCGAGTGGAAAGAATCTGGCGGTAACCTGGAAGGGCCTGCCAAAATATTTTTCCAGTCGGTTCTGGATGAAATTCTAAAAAAACCTTGCGCTGGTCAGGATCAGGGTGCATACTAGAGAAGTCGTACCAACCTCCCGAGTTTCTCTGGTTACAGAGCTTGAACTTCGTGTGAGTTGAAACGAACATATTGGATGAAGGAGCACGAAGAACATGACTAAGACGATTTATTTCGGCAATCTTCCCTGGGCCGCCACCAACGAGGACCTCGAGAAGGCTGTTCAGCAGTACTGCGAGGTTATCTCCGCTCGGATCGCTACCGATCGTGAGACTGGCCGGTCCCGTGGTTTCGGTTTCGTCGAGGTTCCGGCCGATTCCGCCCAGACCGTCATCGACGCCCTCAACGGCGCTGACTGGGGTGGCCGTCCGCTGACCGTCAACGAGGCCAAGCCCCGTGAGGAGCGCCCGCGCCGCTTCTAATTTGTGATCTAACAGGAGCCCGGTGCTTTAGCACCGGGCTCTTTTCTTATGCCGACAAGCCTGACAAGGGAGAGCGGGTCCTGCCGTAGAAAGAGACGGGATTAGATCTTTCGCGGGAGGATTATTCATGATTGGTCTCGGTACCCTGGTCAACGCCGGTGCGGTGATCGTTGGCGGCGCACTCGGCAGCCTGGTCATCCCCCGGGTGCCTGACCATGTCCGCAAAAGCACCATGCAGGCACTCGGCCTCGGCACCGCCCTCATCGCACTTCAGATGGGGTGGGAGACGAAGAAGATGCTGCTGGTGCTGATTGCGCTGGCGGTGGGCACAGTCGCCGGGGAGCTGCTGCGCATTGACGACCGGCTTCAGGGGTTCGCGACCAGGCTGGAGCGCTGGCCGGTGACCCGGCGGGGCGGTTTTGCGCAATCGTTCGTGCAGGTGACGCTCCTGTTCTGCGTCGGCGCGATGGCGATCACGGGTTCCCTTCAGGACGGGCTGGCGGGCAACCCGGCGATCCTGTACTCCAAAGCGGTGCTTGACGGGGTCTCGGCGATCATGTTCGGCTCGGTGATGGGACCCGGGGTCATGCTGACGGCGGTGCCGGTCCTGCTGTACCAGGGCGCTCTGACGCTGGGCGCCGCGTGGCTCAGCCAGGTGCTCAGTCCGGCGGTGATCCGGGAGGTGGGCGCCACGGGCGGCCTCCTCGTGCTCGGGGTGGCGCTCAATTTGATCGGGGCCGCTGAGATCAAGGTGGCCAATCTTCTGCCGGCCCTTGTCGTTGTGGCTGTGCTGGTGGGCCTCGGCCTGTAGTGCCCGCGGACGTCACTGACTCTCCTCAACCGGGGCCTCAAGCAGCGAGCCCACAATGAGCACCAGCACCGCCCCGACGACCGCGGCGACTCCGAGCCAGATCCAGTAGTCCCCCGCGGTCCCTGCGTCAGCGGCCCGACTGTAGATCGCACCGCCCACGATGTTGCCAAGCGTGCCGCCCACCGCGTTCATCGCCCCGAGAATGCCGAGTGCCGTGCCGATCGTACCGGGCGGCACCATGTCGCTCGTTTCGGCATCGACACGCGGGTCGATTGTCACCTCACCCATGGTGAAGATCACGATCGCCACCAGAAAGACGGGCAGGGTGTGGCTGAGGGCCATCAGCAGCAGGCCGAGGGCCATTCCGATCAGCCCGAGCGTCACGGTGACGGACGCGGCCAGACGCCTGGACAGGAAGGTTGACAGCGGTACCTGGAGGCAGACCACCGTGACGGCGTTGACCGTGAAGAGCAGGCTCACGGCCCAGTTGCCGAAGTGCGTCTTGGCGTGCAGGGGCATGGTCAGTTCCATCTGCACGTAGAGGAACATGAAGAAGCCAATGATGAATTCCAGGTAGAGCATGCGGACATCGAACGCGAGCCACGTGAAGATCCGCCAGTTCAGCGGGCGGGCTTTGACGGCACGCTCCCCCGGGGACGGCGAGACCAGGAACATCGTCAGGAACGCGAACAGCACGTACGTGAGCGCAGCGACGTAGAAAAGGAGGCGGGCATTGCCGAACAGGGCGAGCACGCCCAGCAGGGGCCCGATCGAGACGCCCAGGTTGTTGGCGGTGTTGCGCATGGAAAAGAGCTTGACCTTTTCCTGATTGCCGGCGAGGGTGGCCATGGCGGTCTTGCTGGCGGGCAGGTACAGGGCGCCGCCGATGCCCATCACCACTGACCACGCGACAACGCTGCCCAGGCCCGTCGCCGTCGCAATCCCGACGTACGAAAACGCACGGATGAGGAGCCCCACAGTCATGGTGGCACGGGCGCCGTACCGGTCGGAGAGTATGCCGCCGACCATCGTCAGGCCGTAGCTTGATACCAGCTTGGCGGTCAGTGCCATGCCGATCTGCATCGCCGTCAGCCCGAGCTTTTCCCGCAGGTAGATGGTGAAAAAGGGGACGACGAGGGACGTACCGACGGCGATCATAAACAGTCCGAAGATGATCACCCAGATGCTCCGGCGGGCGGCGTCGTCGTTAGTGGTCGCCATCATCGTGCACCCTCCAGCTCGATCACAGACATAGATCGATCTCCCCCAGCTGTTTGGTGTTTCGGTTCCCATGTTCTGGCATAAGAGCGATTCGCCGGAGAGAGGTGAATCACTGCTGGAGGGCGTTGTTTAACCTGCGGGTGAAGCAGGCAGGGTGCGCACCAAACGCTTCGGGTGCCGTACAAATTTCCCGGGCGCCGGCAGGGGATACTACTTTGACTGTATAAAACTAATACGCAAGACATCGTTGGCAGCAACGCACAAGGAGGCTCCCCATGCCTGAGCAGAAGCGCCGGTTGACCCCTGAAGATTTTTATGCGTTCGTCACCGTAGGCGCCCCGCGGATTAGCCCGGACGGCGATGTGATCGCCTACGTCCGCACCCAGATCGACAAGGAGTCCAAGGAGCCCCGGTCCTCGCTCTGGGTGGTGCCCGCCGCCGGCGGCACGCCCGTACAGTTCACCCGGGGACCCAAGTCGGACTCCCAGCCCACCTGGTCGCCGGACGGCCGGACCCTGGCCTTTGTCTCCGACCGGAGCGGCGACCGGCAGATCTGGCTGATCGACCGGTTCGGCGGCGAGGCCAGGCAACTGACCACCATGCGCAACGGCGTGGGCAACCCGGTCTGGTCGCCGGACGGGCAGCGGATCGCCTTCATCTCGGCGGTGGGTCCCGATGACAAGCGCGACCTGCTGACCACCGTCAAGACCGAGGCGGACAAGAAAGCTGACGAGAAGAAGGCCAAGGATGAGGCGCGGGTCTTCACGAAGATGGGCTGGCGCTCGGACCCGGTCGGTATCCGGCCGAACCGCAACAGCCAGATCTGGACGATCGCCGTGACCCAGCCGGGCGAGCCGGCCGCTGCACCGGTCCAGGTCACCTGGGGCGACTACGACCACAGCAACCCCCACTGGGCGCCGGACAGCAACCTGATCGCCTTCAATGCGAAGCGGACCGAAGATGAGCACACCCGCTTCTTCGATGTCTACACGGCGACGGTGCCCCTTGAGGCGACCGGCGACGCTGCTGACCACTTCAACCCCAGCAATATCACCGAGTCCAAGGGCTCCTTCTTCGTCGGCGGCTTCTCGCCGGACGGCAAGAGCCTGGCCGTGC
>JAQBPS010000289.1 GCA_028287415.1 Bacillota bacterium
AGCGTGCCGGATGATCTGCCGCTCACAGTCATGCAAAAGATCGCCCGCGAAGTGAACCACTCTGAGACCACCTTTCTCCAACGGTCGCAGGTGGCCGATCACCGCGTGCGCATCTTCGTTCCGAGCCTCCCCCTGGCCAGGGAGGTGCCGTTCGCCGGCCACCCGCTGCTCGGCAGCGCATGCGTGGCGGTTATGGGTGCCGCTGGGCCCGCAGCGCTGCGGCTCGAAACCGGGGCCGGCGTCGTCCCACTGATCGTCACGCCTGCCGGGGATGGCATCTGGGACGTGCAAATGAGTCAGCCCTTGCCGCGCGTGGTCTGGAGCCGTACGGAGATCGCAGGCGTCGCCGCGGAACTCGGGCTGACAGATGCGGACCGGCACCCCGGCCTCCCGGTTGAGGCAATGGATAACGGCATGCAGACAGTGCTGATTCCCCTGGCTTCCGTGGCGGCCGTCCGCCGTGCGGCGCCCAAACTGTCGCTGCTTGGGCATCGATTCGGTCATGATGGCGACTGTATCCTGATCTTCGCCCCCGGCGGGGTGGCGCCCGGCACCGATGTACACTGCCGCGTGTTCAGCCCCTTCGACCTGGTGGCAGAAGACCCGGCCACGGGCTCGGCCAACGGCCCGCTCGGCGAGTACCTCGTGCGACATGGCGTGGTGGCGGGAACGTCCGTGCGCAGCGAGCAAGGCGATCAGGTCGGGCGGCCCAGTCGGCTTCAGATCGATGTGACCCGCGACGGCAACCGGACTACAGCGGTCTACGTCAGCGGGCGGGTGGAGCTGGTCGGACACGGCGAGTTCCGGCTGCGCGAGGTGTAAGCAGTAGCCGACTTTACAACGCCCGCCCGAGAGACGGCGCCGTTCGGGGCATGCTATAGTTAAGGGGATATCGGAATGTCCGGGAGGCGTCAATCCATGCCATTTGATCAGAGCAAGAGCAGCGCCCTGTTTGCCGCGTCCCGAGAGGTGATCCCAGGCGGGGTCAACAGCCCTGTGCGCGCGTTCCGCTCCGTGGGCGGCACACCGCCGTTTATCGCCCGGGGCGAGGGTGCCCGCGTCTATGACGTGGATGGGAACAGCTACATCGACTACCTGCTCTCCTGGGGGCCGTTGATTCTCGGTCATGCGCACCCGGAGGTGACCGAGGCTCTGATCGATGCCACCCGGCGGGGCACCTCATTTGGGACGCCGACCGAGCTGGAGCTGGAGATGACCAGAGCCGTTATGAACTGCCTGCCATCGCTGGAGATGGTGCGCATGGTCAACTCGGGCACCGAGGCGACCATGAGCGCGATCCGGCTGGCGCGTGCATATACTCGTCGCAACCGGATTATCAAGTTCATCGGCTGCTACCATGGCCACGCTGACAGCTTGCTGGTCAAGGCCGGGTCGGGCGCTATGGACATGGGTGTGCCCGACTCCCCCGGCGTGCCCGCCAACATCGCCGGAAACACCCTGAGCCTGCCCTATAACAACCTGGATGCGGTGGCGGAGGCCTTCCGGCTCTATGGCGAAGAGATCGCAGGCATCATTGTGGAGCCCGTCGTGGGCAACATGGGCCTGGTGCTGCCCAAGCCCGGGTACCTGGAGGGGCTGCGGCGCATCACCGCCGAGAACGGTGCCCTGCTGATCTTTGATGAGGTGATGACCGGCTGGCGTGTCGCCCTGGGCGGTGCGCAGGGCTACTTCGGCATTGACCCGGACCTGACCACGTTCGGCAAGGTGATCGGCGGCGGTCTGCCGGTGGGCGCGTACGGCGGCAAGCGCAAGATCATGGAGCTGATCGCCCCCGCCGGCCCCGTCTACCAGGCGGGCACGCTCAGCGGCAACCCGCTCGCCATGACCTGCGGCCTTAAGACGATTGAGATTCTCTCACGGCCCGGCGCCTACGAACGGCTCAATAGTCTCACGGAGCGCCTCGTCAACGGGGTCAACAGTGTGATGGGGGAACTGGACCTGCCCTACCGGGCCCGGTCGATCGGCGCCATGTTCGGCCTCTTCTTCACGGAGGGCGAAGTTGTGGACTACGACACCGCCTGCACCGCCGATACGAAGCTGTACAGCCGGTACTTCCAGGCCATGCTCCGCCGCGGCTTTTACTTCGCACCGTCGCAGTTCGAGGCTGGCTTCATGAGCCTGGCGCATACCGATGCGGACATCGATGCGACCGTGGCGGCAGCGCGGGATGCGATCAGGGAAGCAAGGGAAGTGGCCCCCATCGCACGCCCATAATGTGTATAATCAAGTTGAGGTGACATAGCGTGCGGAAGAAGAATCGCCGCTTTCTGTTGTATACAGTCGTGGCGTCTGTTCTGGTCCTGACCGCATGTCAGGCAAGGAACATCACCGATCATATTCCCCAGCTGCTCCAGCGCACAGACGTGCAGGCCGAGATCGGCAAGGCGTTCGGGCCGGTGGAGCAGAAGGTCGCTGCCGGTGACGGCTTCGTGGTCATGTCCCCCGACAAGGGCGGTGCTCGGGAGCTCGCTTACGTGGCCCCGGCCGACGGCGGTGCCTGGCAGCTGGCCGGCCAGCGGGTATCCCTGCCAAACGCGGCTTCAGCCACGCTGAGCGTCGATTCCGACATGGCCGTCGTTGAAACCATGAAGGAGAACGCACCCCAGTATACGGCTTACAAGTACAGTGGGAGCGGCCTCGAGCCGACGGACTGGTACGCCGCCAAGGCGCCGGACCCCGCCGTGAAAACGGGCAGCTTCGTCGTGGTGAACAAGTACCTGAACGCGCTCTGGTACTTCGATAACGGCAAGCTGGTCAAGACGTTCCGCGTCGCCACCGGCCGGGACTCGACTGGTCCGCAGGCTACGTGGGATGACTACAAGACCAACTTCGTCACACCCGAGGGTACCTTCAAGATCACCGACTTCAAGCTGAACCCGTCCTATACCGGCTTCAAGCCGGGCGACGAGCACCATCAGTTCGCCGGCGGCGCCCCGGACAACCCCCTGGGCACCCGGTGGATGGGCTTTTCCGTGCTGAAGAATGACGGCGCCAACATCTGGGGCATTCATGGCACCAGCGAGCCCGATAAGATCGGCACGTGGGCCTCGGACGGCTGCATTCGCTTGTACACGCAGCAAGTGGAGCAGCTCTTCGCCTTGATCCAGGGCAAGAGCCCGACCCTCCAGGTCGTCGCCAAGTAGATGGCGGGCTGGCGTCTGGGCGGTTGGTCTCGGGACTTATGGCTCCGCCGCTTGCGCCTTCTGCTCCTGGCGGGACTGGTTGCACCCGCTGTGATGGCCCTGGTGGGCTTTGGCCTCGCCTATCTGTTCAGGCATGAACTGCCCAGCCTGGCCCGGTGGCCCGGCCCCCGTGCAGTGGGGACAGGCCTGCTGACCGCGGCGGCCACCATGGGGCTGACAACGCTGCTGTACCGCAGCAGCAAGCGGTTTGAGCAGGCACTGCGGGAGAGCGGCACCCGGGTTGGGCAGGAAGCGCTGGAGCTGGCGGGCTACCCGGTGATGTTCGTCATGGTGATCATGGCTGGATTCGGCGAAGAGGTGCTCTTCCGGGGCGGCCTCCAGCCTACGATCGGGCTGATTCCGGCGGCCCTGCTGTTCGGCTTCAGCCATGGCGGCTGGCGCCGGGAGATGTGGGCGTACGTGGTGGCGGCCGCAGTCTCTGGCGGCGTCTTCGGGTTGGTCTACTGGTGGACCGGCGATCTGTGGGTGCCGGTGATCGCACACGCTGGCCACAACGCCTTGTCCACCGTGCTCCTGGGCCGGCGGATCGATGTGTCCTGGAAGGGTCGCATCCCCTGGGTGCGCCTGGTGCGTGAGGAGGATACTGCTATGGAGCCAACACCAACGGAGCCGGTGCGCAAGGCCCAGGTCCACTGGGACAGCCCGTTTCCGCAGCGGCCCGGCGCCCGGGAGTCGGGGCTGATCACCGGGATCCTCCCCACGGGGCCGCAGAACGACCTCTGCGATGTGCCGGGTGTGCTCGT
>JAQBPS010000311.1 GCA_028287415.1 Bacillota bacterium
CCACGGATTTCACAGATTTCACAGATTCGGACACAATACATATTAATAATATATTTTTGCATCATCCGTGTGTGTCTAAATCAGCGTCATCCGCGTCAATATAAAAACCAGAGGCCGCCCTCAGTTGGGCGGCTCCCACTTATACGTTATGGCGCAGCAGTATGCGTGAGCCCAGGAACAGTCCGAAGAGCTCGCCGCTCTCCCGGCGCAGGAAGCGCATTGGCAGGAGCCCATCGAGGGTCACGACCCCGTCCTCAGCGTAGGGGCGGGTGGGCAGCGTCTGGCCCATCTGCTCCAGCCACAGGCGGTTCTCCCGAAAGTGCACCCGGGCGGCCCCGCCCTCGGCGGACTGATAGAGGCCCGCATACTGCGCCAGCTGTGCCGGGGCGACCGGCGCTTCCGGATAGGCCTGCTTGCGCTCGGCCAGCGGCAGGCCGAGCAGGGCATTCGTGGCGGCGAGCGTCGCCTGGTCGGCGGGGACGTTCTGGAGGTTGGCCAGCGCCGCCGCCGTGATGCCCGCCTCGGTCGCCACCGAAATGTGCGCCGACACGCCCTTGATCCCGCCGCTGTGCCCCACGAGCGTCACGCCGTGGTAGTCCGGGTTCACATCCAGCCCATAGCCATACCGGCGCCCCGTCGGCAGCGTCACGTGCGGCGTCGTCATCTTCCGCACCGATTCGGCGGACAGGATGCGCTCGCCGCCTGCGATCCCGCCGCAGCGGTAGACCTCCAGGTACTTGAGCAGGTCGACCACGTTCGACTTGAGCGACCCGTTCGTGTAGATCCCGGCCACGTCCCACCAGACGGGGGCGTGGAAGACCGCCTTGCGGCCCTCCTCGATGGCGGAGCCGTACAGCTCCGTTACCTCCGGGAACCGCTCCAGGTTGGCCGTGAGGAAGGTGGAGTGCTCCATGCCCAGTGGCCCCAGCACTCGCTCCTGCATATAGCGGAGGAAGGGGAGGCCGCTGGCCCGCTCAATGACGCCCTGGAGCAGCCCATAGCCCTCATTCGAGTAGTTGAAATAGCTGCCTGGCGCGCCCAGCAGTTCGTACTCCGCCTCCGCCATCAGCGTCATCAGGTCCTCGTAGGTCTCGATCAGCGCAATGTGCGTCGGGTCGTACGCGACCTTCAGCCGCTCCGCGTTCGGGTCCTGGCGAATTGAGCCGGCCCGGGCATGGTAGATCGCCTTCATGCCGGGCAGCCCGCTCGTGTGCGTCAGGAAGTGGTGCAGGGTGATCCGCTGGCCCCAATCACTGTGCGGCACCTTGAACTCCGGGAGCCACTTGATCACCGGGTCGTCGACCGACAGGCGGCCGGCATCTGCCAGCTGCATGATCGCCAGAGCTGTGAACGACTTGGTGACCGAAGCGCAGCCGAAGACGGTTTCCGGGGTGACTGGCAGCTGCTGATCGACATCACGGAAGCCGAAGCCTTCCGCGAAGACCGTCTCGCCGTCCCGGGCCACGGCGAGGGCGAGCCCAGGGATCTGGTGCTGGGCGGCGATCTGGTTCACGTGTGCCCTGAGCGGGTTGATCCAGGCTGCTTCGCCCACAATGGCCACTCCTTGCGCGGGGTTTTATCGATATAGCAGCGCGCCGATGATCGCCGCGCCGAGGAAGGGCAGCAGCGGGTCCTTTTTCCAGGGGCCGGTGATGATGAACGTGGCGACCGCAATCAGCAACGTCCACGGGTCCAACCAGGGTAGCGCGATCGCTTTGGGAATCAGCGTGGCCAGGGCGCCCGCCAGCAGTGCGACGATCGCCAGGCTCAGTCCCCGTGTGATCGCCGGCACCCAGCTCGCATGGCGGATTTTGTCATAAACCCGGGCGATCGCAATCGAGGAAACGAAGGAGGGGAGCAGCAGGCCGAGGGTGGCGACGATCGCCCCGACCACGCCCCACACCTTGTAGCCGACGTAGGCCACCATGGTACTGAGCGGACCCGGTGTCACCTGCCCGATCACGAGGCCGCTCGTGAACTCGCTGAGCGTCATCCAGTGGAGCTTGTCCACCAGGTAGTTCTGGAGCACGCCGACGATCGCATAGCCGCCGCCGAAGGTGAGTGAGCCGATCCCGAGCATCAGGCCGAAAAGCTTGAGCAACTGCAGCATCGCGCTATGACCTCCCCTGCGGCCGGAAGAGCAGGTAGCCCATCAGGCCCGTGCCAATCACGATCAGGACCGGATTTACCTTGAACCAGACGAGGGCCACGAACGCCAGCAATGCGACCAGGCCTGACTTCCACTCCTTGATCAGGCTGCGGCCCATCTTCCAACCGACCGCTACGAGCAGCCCCACAACCGCGGCAAAGACGCCCTTCAGCGCACCCTGCACCACGTGCAGCGATTCCACCTGCTGGAAGTAAGCCGCAAGCACGATCACGAGTACGACGGCGGGCAGGTGGAAGGCGGTGTAGGTGGTGATGGCGCCCGGGAGGCCGCGCAGGCGGTACCCCACGACGGCCGAGGTATTGGAGGAGATCGGTCCCGGCGCCAGCGAGGCCATGCCGGTGCTCTCAGCATACTCCTCCATGGTCATCCAGCCCCTGGCAACCACGACCTTCTCTGTCAGGGAGACGAGGGCGTAGGGGCCGCCAAACCCCATCGCACCGATGCGCAAAAATGACCAGAACAGCTCGGGAATTCTCGGCGAGGATGAAGACAACGTGGCTGAACCCCCTAACTCCGGCGCACAAGAATAGGCGGCAAAATAGGCCAAAGCCGCCGTCCGGTACGGGCGGCGGCATTATGACTTGAGTGTAAAGGAGTGATAAACCAGTGTCAACCCACGTTATACATCAACCTTAAGGATCCGGTAGAGTCGCTTGCCACCGGGGGTCTTTACGGCGACGACGCTGCCCGGGTATTCCTCCAGCAGGCCCCGGCCCAGGGGCGAGCCCACGGTGATGCGGCCCGCTTCCAGATTGCCCTCATCGTGGGGGACGATCGTGTAGCGTTCCTGCTCACCAGTCTCCAGGTCGGTCACCAGCACGCGCGTGAAGATGCGCACGGGCTCGCGGGCCGCGGTGGCGATCAGTTGCGCCTCGGCCTCGGTCGGGGGCGGCCCGGCGATCGCCCGCAGCACCCTGGCGTCTGCGTCGGAGGCCGCACTGTTGATATGCGCCCCGATGCCGGACTCGGGCCGGCTCTCCCTGCGCATGCGGCCGTGTTCGGTATGCTGAGGTTTTTTGCGGTCTATCGCTTCTGCGTCGTCACCGGGATCGTACATGGCCGGTCACCTCGGTATTAGTATGGACCAGCGCGGGGGCAGCCGCTATCGAGCGCGGCCGCCCAGCGGTTGCAGTCAATCATTGCACAGAGCAGGGGCCGGAGCAAACGGGAGCGAATGATTGGCAGAATGCGTACCTGTGGTGCTGCTTTGAATTGACAATCGGGGGGCCCTGCCATGCGCCAGTCCTTCCATGAACAGCTGGGCGATCTCCAGCAGCGAATCGTTCGTATGGGGCAGCTCGTCTCCGAGATGATTGACCATGCAACGCTCTCCCTGGCCCGGAGCGACGCGGCACTTGCCCGCACGGTGATCGAAGCGGATGATGAGATTGACGACATGCAGATTGAGGTGCAGATGCTCGCCCTCCAGCTGCTCGCACTGCAACAGCCGCTCGCAAAGGACCTGCGGACGCTCGGCACCGCGCTCAAGCTGGTGACCGACCTGGAGCGCATGGCGGACCACGCGACTGACATCGCAGAGACCACTCTCAGGCTGGAGGGGGAGCCGCTGATCAAGCCGCTGGTCGACATTCCCCGCATGGCAACGCTGGTCGCCGACATGACCAGGGAGGCGCTCACGGCCTACGTCACGGAGGATGAGGATCTGGCGCGCCAGATGATCGCCAGGGATCACGAGGTGGATTACCTCTACAAGGTGATCTTTGATGAACTGCTGGGCATGATGGAGCAGGACCCAGCCGTTGTCAAGCAGGCGACCTACCTGCTGCACGTGGCTTTGTACCTGGAGCGGGTGGGCGACCATGCGACCAACCTGGGCGAGTGGACGATCTACATGCTGACCGGCGAGCTTGAAGAGCTGAATAACTGAGGCGTGGTTTTTAGTAGGCTAGGGATCCGATCTGGCTGTAAGGCGTGTCTGCGAGGTTGTTCGGGT
>JAQBPS010000315.1 GCA_028287415.1 Bacillota bacterium
AATGGAGCGTCCCTCAAGACCGTACAGCGGCGCGGATAATGGCGGCACCCCTCAAAGGTCAAAGCGTTAGAACCCGTTAAGAGGCGGATCGGGGAGTAGCACCAGCCCCGTCCGGTGAGCGGCCCCACGCACAGGCTTAGTGCCGGAAGTGCCTCACCCCGGTCAGCACCATCGCCACTCCAAGCTCGTCAGCCCGCTTAACCGACTCCTGATCCCGAATGGAGCCTCCCGGCTGTGCGATCGCTGCGATACCCGCCCCACCAGCTGCCTCAACCACATCCGGAAAAGGAAAAAACGCATCAGACGCCAACACGGCACCCTTCACTGCATCACCAGCCTGGCGCAACGCATGCCTCGCCGCATCGATCCGATTCATCTGCCCCGCACCCACGCCCAGCGTCTGGCCGTTCTTGACCACGACAATCGCGTTGGACTTCACATGCTTGCAGACCTTCCATGCAAACGCCAGATCAGCCAGCATTTCCGGCGTCACCGTCGCCGACGTCACCGTCCGCCAGCTCTTCGGCTCCTCGGTAATCGCGTCCCACGTCTGGAGCAGGAAGCCCCCTGCCACCCGCTTCACGTCGAAGCCAGCAGGCGCCTTCCGCTCAATCGCACCCACCTCGAGCACCCGGATATCCTTCTTCTTGCTCAGGACCTTGAGTGCCTCAGGCTCAAAGTACGGGGCGATCACGATCTCCACGAAAATCTTCGCGATCTCCCGGGCCGTCTCCACATCGCACGGCCGGTTCAGGGCGATAATCCCGCCGAAAATCGAGACCGTGTCCGCCGCATACGCCTTTCGGTACGCCTCCGCCAGCGTATCCGCCACCGCGACCCCACAGGGGTTCGCGTGCTTGATCGCCACAGCGGCCGGCCGGTCGAACTCCTTCACCAGCGCCAACGCTGCGTGTGCATCGTTGATGTTGTTGAACGACAGCTCCTTGCCGTGCAGCTGCTTCGCCCCGACGATCGTCGTGCCGGCGCCATTGGTCTCATCGGCATAGAACGCTGCCTTCTGGTGCGGGTTCTCACCGTAGCGCAACTCCTGCACCTTCGTCAGGTGGAGTGTCACGGCGTACGGGAACTCGGCACCGGTCGCTTCAGGCACGGCCTGTCCCGCCTGCCGGGCCTCGAGGATCGCTCGCCCCCGGTTCGCCAGCCAGCCCGCCACAGCGGTGTCATAGACGCTCGTGTGCTGGAACGCCTCCACCATCAGATCGTACTTGGTGCTCAGCCCAATCTCGCCTGACTCCTGCAGTTCGCTCAGTACCTGGCTGTAACGCTCCGGGTTGACCAGCACCGCCACGTCCTGCCAGTTCTTGGCCGCCGCCCGCACCATGGTCGGGCCGCCAATGTCGATCTTCTCGACCGCATCCTCCAGGGAGACATTCGGGTTGGCAACCGTCTCACGGAAGGGATAAAGATTGACCACCACCAGATCGATGGGGGTCACCTTGTGCTCAGCGAGCTGAGCCATATGGGCCGCGTTAGCGCGGATCGCCAGAATGCCGGCATGGATCTGCGGCTGCAGGGTCTTGACCCGGCCATCCAGGATCTCCGGGAAGCCCGCAACCTGGCTGACCTCCGCTACCGGCACCCCGGCGCTCTGGAGCGCCTTATAGGTGCCGCCCGTGGAGATGATCTCTACGTCGAGCTTGACCAGCGCCCGGGCGAACTCGACGATCCCGTTCTTGTCATAGACACTGATCAGCGCACGCTTTACAGGCATTTAGACTCCTCCTACTACTTGGGACCCTTCCCCTCCTCCGGGCGGTACGCATCCCGGTCGAGCCAGTAGCGCTTCTCATGCCCGGCGAGGTAAGCGAGGACCGGGTCTCGATAGATCGGCCATGTCACGTACCGGGCAAACTCCTGTCGCGTGACCCAGCTCGCGTCGACCACGAACTCGTCGTTCTCCCGCACTCTCAGGCTGCCCGTCACGAGCCGGCAGGAGAACACATGCACCAGAAACTGGCTGTCCTGAAGCTGGTTGTGCGCCTCAATGACGCAGGCCAGCTCCACCGGGGCGACCAGCAGCCCGGTTTCCTCCTGCACCTCACGCACAATGCAATCGGTCAGCGCCTCGCCCGGTTCGACCCGCCCACCTGGCAGCGACCATACGTCGCCCATGGGCCACCGGTTGAGCACCAGGGCAAGGTTCTCTTCATCCTCAATAAGCGCCAGGGCCATGATGAACTGCTTTCCCACGATATATGCTCCCCCTCGGCGTCAGCAGGCTTTTAGAACACATGGTACTTCGGCCTGCGTTCATCCAGCCAGGCAAAGAGCGGCACCGCCCAGGGCCGGTAGTTCATATATTGACGAATGTTTCTGGGTGCGACCCACTTGACCTGGATCACATCTTCGTCGGACTCCTGCACCCCCAGGACCCCGCCCACTATGGTGGCGTGGAAGTAAAACTGAAGGTACCACTCCTGCCGCCCTGTGACAAACCACTCGCTGACAAATGCCAGTTCCTGCATTGCCACGTCCAGGCCGGTCTCTTCCTTCACTTCCCGCTTGAGCGTGTGCAGCACGGACTCGCCGTCCTCACACGAGCCCTTCGGGAGGGACCAGTGTGCACGCCCATGCCCGCGATTGCGGACCAGGAGGACATCTCCCGCCTCGTTCAGTATGACAGCCCCCACAGCCATCCGCCTGACGCATGCCACGTGCACAGCTCCTGTCTTTTCCGGCATTGTTTAGCCACGGACTTCACGGATTTCACGGATTACCAGAAATGACATCACAGGTAAATATATTAATAATGTATTTTATGTCCGAATCCGTGTAAGCCGTGCAATCCGTGG
>JAQBPS010000358.1 GCA_028287415.1 Bacillota bacterium
AGCCGTGCGACGGCAAGACAGTGCTGCCAGGTTGGAGCAATACGAGCAGCTGTGGCTACCGGCACTATGTGATCACCCGGGAATACCAGGGCATCTACAACGGCACCCGCGGCTCCCGCACCATCACCGTCGACGACACGGCCTGGTGGACCGTAGCAGCGAAGACCATCGACCTGCAGGACATCGGCTACATGGTTTATGAAGCGAACGGCGACGGCGGGTGTGATTCCAACCTGAAAAACATCGTGTATTGAGCAGAGGAGGGATTTCATGCGGAAAGGGCTGGTATGGGTGGCGCTGGTCGTTCTCGGTCTGAGCGGCGGATGTGCCCATTCCGGCAGCACTCCTGCGCCGTCTGACAGGGCGGCGCAGGAGACTGCCCATCGCACTCCGGCCGAGGCGGCGCAGCCACCGGCAGCACTCAGCGGAACCCGTGACTACAAACCGGCCGACAAATTTGGCGGCGCTTTTGTCGCTGAGGGGAGTCTGTTCTGGCTGGCCTGGACCCGTGAAGATGCGAGTGACCGCAAGATCATGCTGCGTGCGCTTGATTCCGCTCAGGCGACCGTCGTCGCACAGCCGGACGAGGGGTTTGTCCTCGGCTATCCGGTTGTGACCGGGCATTGGGTGATTTTCAGCGAGACACCGGCGAGCAGCCGCCAGCCACAAGAATGGCGGCTGGTGGCGCAGCATTTGCAGACAGGCGAGCGCCGCTTGCTATCCTCCGGGGATGCGGGAGCGATGCAGCTGGCGTTTGCCGCTGATCAGGGCAAGGTGATCTGGCTCGAAACAGACTGGCGCGACATGCAGAAAAGCTGGTCCCTCATCAAATTGCATGACCTTGACAGCAAGCAGGCGAAGACGCTCCTGGAAGCCCGCTTCCCACAAAACATCCAGTCTGTTGACATATCGGGCAGCCGCGTTGTGTACAACCGCTTTGAGACCAAGATGACTGCTGGGAATCAGGCGAGCTATGCCGCGGAGGTGCATCTGTTCGATCTGCAAACCGCAGCCGATCGGGTGTTGCCGGATTCACAGGGCGCATGGGATGTGAAGATCAACGGCGAGAACGTCGTGTGGCGGTCCGCAGCCAGCGCCAGTGATTATGGTGATATCGTTCTTCATAACACTGGATCCGGCACCTCCCACACCATCACCACGAACGGAAAGAGTCTCGGCCTGGCCGCCCCGTCCATCGGCGACGGGTTTGTCACATGGTCGAACAGCCTGGGCGGCAAGCACCAGATTCCGGTCTACTTGATCGCTGACGGGCGGACCATTGAGCTGGATCAGGGAGAAGTGTTTTCGCCGATTGTGCGCGGCAAATACCTGACGTGGCGGTGGGAGCCTGCTCCGGACGATGCCCGCGTCCGGTGGTGGAGCCCGCCGGCTGCTCCGGCGAAGTAGATGTAGAAGGCTGGGGCCCGCCACCAACGGCGGGCCCCCTTCCGCCAGTTTCAGGGAAGCTGTTTATCGCTATAAGCGGGTGCCTTGATCGCTACGATGCGCAAACGGCGGGTGTCGGCCATCCATTGACCTCCCCGCTCAAAGTGTGGCTTAACCTGCGCCTCGATGGCGCGGTAGATCGACGCTTTGTCTGCGGAAGTGACGTCCAGAAAGAAATAATCAGCGAAGCTATCCAGCCAGTGCCGCACCCCTGTATCTCCCTTGAGCGGAGTGGGCCTGTCGAAGTGGTGAGCCAACGTGACCCGAAAGCCGGTCTGCTCTAGCAGGCTGGCGTATTCGCCAATGGTGGGATGATACCACGGATTCCGTCCCGCCCACGCATAGCCATGCGCCTCCAGCGCCTGCTCCATGGCGGCGGTCAGCACGGCGAGATTTCCGCTGCCGGCGAATTCGGCCACCAATCGGCCGCCCTCCCGGAGGGCCAGCCAGATGGAACGGGCGACAGCGGGAGCATCCTTGATCCAGTGCAAAGCTGCATTGGAGAACACAGCGTCAAAGCGGACATCTGTCCGGTAATGACAGGCGTCTGCCACCTGGATATTCAGTTCAGGGTACTTCTGTCTGGCCCGCTTCACCATCTCCTCCGACAGGTCGATACCTGTGGGTATCGCTCCGGCGGCGGCGATCTCGGCCGTCCAGCCCCCATTCCCGCAGCCCAGGTCCAGGATTTGCTCCCCGGGCCGGGGGCGCCGTCTGATCCGGAAGGAGGCGGATTGGGGTGTGATTGCAATCTTGGACCGCCGGGCCAACCGGGGGTATCGACGACTGTTGGAGGCAACATTGCCGCCCGCCGAGTGGACCGACGATGCCGATGTTATCAGGCGGTGGTTTGCACAGCATGGCCCCGATGCCGTCGGAGCAAGCGTGAGGTAGGCGGGCCGGAAACCTCCCTCTGCCCCCTTGACCAGACCCCGGTCGTTACGTCTCCTCATCTGATGGCTCCCAAGAGTCGAGCTCCACGACTTTCGATCCCACATCAGTACATGAAGGCTGGACTCCGGAATGCCCCTTCCTGCCGATCCTCATCACTCAGGTGCTTCCGCCTGGACACATCGCATCAGTTCCCAAGGCACATTAGATTCTCAAACAGCCCGGGCCTTGTTTGGCCTGGGCCTTTCTGATACGCGGATAAGAGCCTTAGCTGGGCTGGTGCTGCGCAGGGGTCTGTTTACGGTCGTAGAATGAGTGGTTAGGAGGTGTAGTGGATGAGCAACGCTCCTGTAGAAGCAGCCGTCATACAAGTTCTAGTGGGGATTGTCATCGCCGTGGCTAGTTCGTGGGTCACAGTTCGCATGTCTCTTAAGCGCTTTCGGTCCGAAAAATGGTGGGAGCGCAAAGCCACGGCATATGAGCGAGTGATTGAGGCTCTTTATCAAGCGAAAGCGTTTTTTGACGCCCACCTGGACGCTGCCATGGATGGTCGGGAGTTGACAGAAGAATTCAAGGCGGAGCTTCAGCAGCGTTCCAAAGATGCTCATGTGGAAATCAATAAGGCCACAGCCATCGGCGCTTTTATGCTTAGCGATCAAGCACAAGCGCGTCTCAACAAGTACCAGCAAGAGGTGGCGGAGGCGGAAAAGAAGGAATTCTGGATGTATAGCTGATTTCACCGGTCCCCGGAACGCCTCTCGAAGAGTAGTGAGCCTGTGAACAGTACCAGGCTAATGCTGGCAAGCTGAAGTTCACTGAACGCATACCATGACCAGTAGCTACCGACGACACGAGTGAATGGGAATATCGTCCGCCCTTCACTGGTACCAATTACAGTGGCGAAGGCCACGTGCAGTATCAGGGTCAGAAAAACGATGAGAAGCCATTTTGAGCGATTCGACATAAGCCCCCACTCCTGTTTTCATAAATGCCGACGGGGCCCATCAGCCGATTAGACTCCAGGCGCGTCGAAACGGTTCCACTAGTTGTCGATCACCGAGATGCCAGGACCAACAGCAAAAGGCGAGGCTGTGCGCCTCGCCTTCATCGATTTCGATACAGAAAGCTGTTGCCTAGATAAGCTACGCGAAGCCCGCCTCTTCCAACCGCTGAACGGACTTGGCAACCGTCGAGTGGTCCAAGCGCAAGGCATGGCCGAGGCAGTTTTGCGTCTGGCCGTCCTGGGACCCACAGCTGCATGAGCATGATCTCTTGACCGACGAACAGGCCCAATTCACGGAGCAACTGGGCGGCCAGCGCGCGGTGCGACCGGGCTAGAGCGAACATCGCGAAACTGATCGGGAATCGATCAACCGCGCTTATTAAGCCAACGTCGGGTAATCCGTGTAGCCGTGGCTGTCTCCGCCATAGAATGTGGACTGATCCGGTTTATTCAAAGGCGCCCCGGTCTTCAGGCGTTCCACCAGATCCGGATTCGCCAGTGCAAAAGCACCAAGAGGTGCCACATCAGCAAGCCCTGCGTCAATGTCGACTGCGACATCTTGCCGAGGGCGACCGGCTCGGTTGACCAGCAGCGCCGTCGGCCAAAGGGCACGAATCTCACGGAGCAGCTCGTCGTTGCCGAGGTGCATCACGTGAAGGTACGCCAGGTTCAGTTTTGCCAGCTCCGGAACCAGATAGCGGTATACGTCCGCACCGCTCTGCCCCTCATCGATGCCGTTAGATTTGCCGCCAGGAGAGATGCGGAAGCCAGTGCGATCCGCACCGATTTCCGCCGCAACCGCGGTGGCTACCTCGATTGCAAAACGAGCGCGGTTCGCGATCGAACCCCCATATTCATCGGCGCGCTGGTTGGCGTTCTCTGCGAGGAACTGCTGAACAATGTACCCGTTCGCGCCGTGGATTTCGACCCCATCCGCGCCAGCCCGGATCGCCGCCGCAGCTGCTTTCCGGAAATCTGCGACGGTTCCCCTTACTTCCTCTGTGCTCAGTGCGCGCGGCACAGGCATATCCTGCATCCCCGTTGCGGTGAACATCTGGGCGCCGGGCGCGATCGCTGACGGTGCCACCGGTTGACGGTGATGCGGGGTATTATCCGGGTGGGATACCCGGCCCACATGCATGAGCTGTATGTACAGGTATCCACCGGCACCATGCACCCGGTCAGTCACCTGCTGCCATCCCGCCACGTGCGCATCCGTATAGCTGCCCGGAGTCGTCAGATAGCCCTGTCCATCGTCAGACGGCTGTGTGCCCTCACTGATCAACAGCCCCAGGGAGGCACGCTGCGCGTAATACGCCGCGCTGAGCTCGTGCGGTGTCCCGTCAGGCAGTGCCCGGCTCCGGGTCATCGGGGCCATCGCCAAACGATGGCTCAACGTCATCCGTCCGACCGTCGTTGGACTCCACAGCTTTGTCATATTGATTCCCTCCGTAGCATTTTATGTTGCCAGCGCACATAAATGTAGCATACGGTTTACGTGGCTGGCAACATTTCGTGCCAGCTTTTTGTGTGACTCGCGTTGCAGTTCTTGGTATGATCGCATGCTTTCGCGTCGTACCTGTTTTACTGACAAATGCATCTTTATGCATTGGGTGGCATCCGTTGTCTAATTGGCGCCGTCTCACTTGCATCCTTGTACGCCCGATATGCATAAGACTGCATCCCACCCCATAAACGAACGGGTCCGGCACACAGCTCGCGCTGCCTCCGTGATCGCTCGGTGTCCTCCCCGCCTTGATCCGCAAGCTTCTCATGATCTTGCTGAACGCTTATCGGAGTCGTATCGGAGTCGTATCGAGATCTTATCGCTGTCATAGCCGTTTTCTCACAATGGCCCCGCGGGTGGAAGCGGGCGCCCGTGGGCTGGTGGTGGCGGGCGCGGCCGACCCGGCCGAAATCCAGCAGATCTTCGACACCTACTAAATCAGCTCGCGCGGAAAAGAGCGGCCCGGAAGGCATTACACCTTCCGGGCCGCTCTTGTGTCGCTGGTTACACCAGCTCCCGGGCAATCTCCTCCACGGGCCGGTAGTCGATGTCATACAGATCGGGCGTGGTGATCTTACGCCTCACGGTTGCGCACCTCCACGGGCACGTATGGGAAATCGTACCCAAAGTATTGCGGTCCCACCAGTTCGAGGCCCTTCGGTGTCCGCCAGCGCTTGTCGCAGGGGATGCCAAGTACCTCGACCCGGAAGCCGTAGCGCAGCCCTTCCGTCGTGATCGGCTCGCCGCTCTCCGCATCCAGCAGCGTGATCAGGTCGGGCGCCGAAGCCAGGACCCCCTGCTCCGTCATGGCAACCAGGTGCTCGTTCTGGAACTGCACCCGGCAGGTCTGCCCGGCATCCGGCCCGACCCCTTCAATGACCGCCTCGCCCCGGGCAAAGCCCTTGACCGTCGCCCGGCGAACATCGATCACCTTGCCCTTGAAGAGGCGGAAACCGCCGGTGATATCCAGGACGGCCCTGATCGGATCGGTCTTCTCCCGGTTCGCCCGCTTGATCGCCCGGCCAATCTCCTGGCAGAGCGTCATGGTGCCGGGGATGACCGCTTCCTTGAGCTGCCTGCCTGTCATGGGATAGGAGGCGTTCATGGCGG
>JAQBPS010000490.1 GCA_028287415.1 Bacillota bacterium
CATCCACCGGGCGCTTACGCAGCATTGCGGCCGCAGTCGCTGTCACCAGCACCACCAAGGCCCCAAGATAGAGAACCGGGCCCCAGTCGTACCCCTGTTGCCTCTCCACGGGCTGCATCGGCACCAGCTGTTCGCCGCTGTCCTGTCCGGCGTGCCGGTTTGGCAGCACGAGGCGGAACATGTCCGGGCCCAGGGTGGCCTCCACCTTCAGCTCGTATGTGCCGCCTGGCGGCGTAACGGTGCCCTGATACGTACCCGCCGGGCCTTCCGCCAGCGGGAACGACTTGCTGCTGGTGCCGCCCGGCAACACCGTGAAGGCGACTGCCGTGCCGCCCGCGAGCGGCGCCCCGTACGGGTCCAGCAGCCGGACCGACACAGCGTTGCCCTTGTTCGACACCGCAGCTACCAGACTCAGCGTGTGTGCGTACGCCGGCAGGGCGCCGCAGACGACCAGTGCGATCAGGCAGCAGAGCAGAACCATCCGCTTCACCGGAACGACCCCTTTCCGGCCGTTTACAGCCTTGACATGCATTGCTTCTCCTTATACTAGCCGGATTTGCCGACAAACGCCAGTCGGGCGCCAATCGGATATCGGCTCAGCGGCAGGTGACATGCGCACACTAGGCGCAATCGCTGCCGTGCACGGAAAATCCGACGGCAGTGATTACCGTCGGAGGCAGGTTTCTGGTAGAATAGCCAGGGTGCATT
Source organism: Bacillota bacterium (assembly GCA_028287415.1). GTDB lineage: Bacteria > Bacillota > Sulfobacillia > Symbiobacteriales > Symbiobacteriaceae > RYN-353. Next base: position 709 of record JAQBPS010000490.1, read on the forward strand.
ACTCCTCCAGGCGAATCGGTCCATCCATGTCATAGACGCACTCCCGGTCGCCGTGCGGCACGGAGGCGGCCTGCGTAACTGTCGGCCCGACCGCCAGGCAGGTCTGGGTAATGCCCTCCACCATCGCCTTGCACAGGTGGCACACGTGCTCCGGGTGCGCCGCCGCGACCTCCTGGAAGCCACAGGTCCGCAGCACCAGGCTGAAGGCGCCGTCGCCGCGACGGTTAACGTGCGTCGCTACGCCCAGGCGCTCCAGCGCTTCAGCGCACGTGCGCAGGATCTCCTCCTGCCCCTCGGCGCCCGCCGGCGCATGCTCCACCCCCGCGCGGGACCGTTCCACCGCTTCCCGGCCGAGCCTTTGGCCGAACGTGCGGCCGATCTGGGTGATCGCCTCCTTGCCGTCCTCCCCCATGAGGGCGAGGGACTGCACCAGCAGGTCAGCCAGCAGCTGAAAGTCACGTGCGGGCACATTCAGCGAGACCGCGTGGCCTGACGGGGCGTACAAGTACCCCGGCCGCCCGCCCTTGCCGGTCTTTTCGGCACGGGCGTTCAGCAGCCCGATACCGACCAGTTTGCCAAGATGCATCCGTGCCACGTTCGGGTGGAGCCCGAACTCACGGGCGACGCCGGCAGCGGTGACACTGCACGGTGCGGTCAGAACGTGCTGGTAAATCTGATACCGGGTGGGGTCCGCGAGCACCGCACTCACCTTTTGCGGATCCCTCTCCACGTGCAGCCCCCCTATTGATAATGAGAATCAGGATCAATCAGTATCCCGCCCACTTCAAGAGGCGTCTAAATTTCAGCGTAAAGGTATTAAAAAAAGAGCATCAAAGGGCGATTCCACTATTGACTCAGTGAAAACCCAGTCCATACAATGGTACTGGACCCTGTTGGAAGACTTGCCATCTCGCTGCGATCATTTTACACTATAGCTACAGTGTAAACAAGCGCACGGGCGGAACGGAATTCTCACGGCAGGGTAAGCTAATCCTGTGGTGTGAAACATACAGCATCCGATCACCGGCAATGCCGGGTGCAGCGCCGAACTGGCACTTGTTTACGCCAAGATTGTGCGTCTGCAGAGGAAGGGAGTTAGAACACGTGACCACTGGTGCTTCTCTTATTGTTGAAGATCTGCGGGTAAACATTGGTGACAAGGAAATCCTGAAGGGCCTCAGCCTCACGGTCAAACCTGGTGAGATCCACGCAATCATGGGCCCGAACGGTGCCGGCAAGACCACGCTCGGCTTCACGCTGATGGGCCATCCCCGGTACGAGGTGACCGGCGGCTCGGTGAAGCTCGGCGATCAGGATATCCTGGAGATGGAAGTGAGCGACCGGGCCAAGGCCGGCCTGTTCCTGGCCTTCCAGTACCCGTTCGAGGTGGCCGGCGTCACCGTCGCCAACTTCCTGCGCCAGGCCGTCAGTGCGGCCAAGGGCGAGGAGATCTCCGTGTGGGACTTCCAGGAGAAAATGACCGAGAAGATGGAGCTCCTGGAGATGGACGAGGCCTTTGCCTCCCGCTATCTGAACGAAGGTTTCTCCGGTGGTGAGAAGAAGCGGAACGAAATGCTTCAGATGGCCCTGCTGGAGCCGAAGTTCGCCATTCTCGACGAGACTGACTCCGGCCTGGACATCGACGCCCTCAAGGTGGTCGCCAAGGCCGTCAATTCTCTGCGTGGCCCGGAGTTCGGCGCCATCGTCATCACTCACTACCATCGGATTCTCGACCACATCAATCCGGATATCGTCCACGTGCTGATGAACGGCAAGATCGTCAAGACCGGCGGCCCCGAGCTGGCCATGGAGATTGAGAAGCGGGGCTACGACTGGATCAAGGTCGAACTCGGCATCGCGGACGAGGCGGCCGAAGCCCAGGGGGTGAAGTAACCGTGCCGACGGCTCTCGAGCCCCAATTTCTGTCCGAGCGCCGGCGGACGGCCGCTGACCTGGCCGCCACGCTGCGCCTGCCAACCAGGACCGACGAGGACTGGCGCCGCACCTCCCTCGAAGGCCTCGAGGTCGAGAACTACAAGCCCGTCCCGGCGAAGGTGACCCTCAAGGGCAACGTGCCGGAAGGCGTCATCTTTACGGACATCCTGACCGCTGCCGCCGAGTATCCCGAATTGCTCAGCAAGTACCTGGGCACCCTGGTCCCGATGGGCCAGAACAAGCTGACCGCCAGCCAGGCGGCCCATCTGTGCGGTGGCCTCTTCCTCTACGTTCCCCGGAACGTGATCGTCGAGGAGCCGCTCCAGGTCCTGTATGAAGCCAGCGAAGGGCAGGCGCAGTACCTGCACACGCTCGTGGTGGCGGACGAGAACTCCGCTGTCACCGTGCTTGAGCGCTATGTGGGCACCGGCGACTACCTGCATGTCGGCGTGGTCGAGGTGTTCCCGCTCCAGGGCGCCCGGGTGCGCTTCGGCTACCTGCAGAATCAGTCCCAGGATGCCTGGACCTTCCTGATGCGCCGTGCCCGGACCGGCCGAGACGCGACCATCGAGTGGGTCGGCGGCGAGTTCGGCGGCGCCGTGACCCGCAGCGAACTCTTCGCTGCCGTTGACGGCGAGGGTTCCAACTCCACCATCAAAATGGTGTACGGTGCAACTGGCGACCAACACTTCAACATTGTGGCCTCCGAGGTCCACAAGGGTTCGAACTCCTCCTCCGACATTCTCGGGCGGGGCGTGCTTTCGGGCCGGGCTCACTCGGTCTTCTGGGGCAACGGTCAGATCAACAGCGGTGCGCTCAACTGCTCCACCTATCAGAAGCAGCAGGCGCTCGTGCTCTCCGATAAGGCGCGTGCCGACTCCATCCCCGCCCTCATTATTGATGAGAGCGACGTGGCCGGCGCCGGTCACGCTTCCACGGTGGGCAAGCTAGATGAGGACCAGT
>JAQBPS010000511.1 GCA_028287415.1 Bacillota bacterium
CGGCCACCAGCGGGCCGCTGCCAGTCCACAGCACCTGCCCGAAAGCCGCAAGTGCGGCAGTCGCCTGGCTGCGGAAAGGCGACAGAAAGTCCGTGAGCACGGCATACTCGGCAATCCGAATCGCTAACTTCAGCAACCATGCCTTGCTCGCCAGCAGCAGGTTCATCCAGAAGTACAACGGCACCTGCCCGAACCCGTTGATCCCAATGTCACCTTCGAACGTGTACGCATAGGCCGGGAACTGGTCATTCTCATAAAGCGGCGGTGAGATGCCGACGTAAGCCGGCGCCCCCTTCGGGCGCCCCGGCATGAGCGGATCCGCAGCCATCGCCAGCGCCGGGACGAGCAGCAGCACCAGCGCCAGGCCTACCAGCAGGGCCCGGGTCAGGCGACTCATGCCGTCGCCCCCTTCTCACCCGGGGCGGCCGGGCGGGTGTCAAAGGCCCGCGCCAGGTGCGGGAAGACCGCATCCAGCGTGACCACGCCCACCCGCCCCTGGAGGTCCTGAAAGAGCGCCTGTCCCGTCTCAAGCTGCCGCAGCGCCAGGATATTCTCCTGCTCCGGCTCCAGGTTGAGGAACTGGAGCACCTTCTCGATCTCCTGGCTGTCGAACGAGCGGAAGATGAACTTTGCGCCAATGTTGTTCTTGACCGTCTCATCCAGCAGGTCGGCCACGTTCTGAGTGACAAGGTAGACGGCATTGTTCATCGCACGGCCTGTCCGCAGCAGGTGCGACACAAGGCCCCGCCCCTGCGAGCTGGCCATGAGCGCCCATGCCTCGTCCAGCAGGACGATTTTGAAGGTGCCGCGGTCCCGCCGGGTAAACTGGGTGGCAAAGCCGGTCACGGCATGCATCAACGCTACTGACAGCAGCTCCTCCAGGCTGAACTCCTCCCGCGGCTTGCCCGCCGGCGGCATCGTCAGATGCTGGAGCTGGAGCACGTTCATCCGGTGCTTCAGGTCGACTCCCTGCTCATCGCCGCGGCCGAAAATCAGGTTGGCGTAAGCGCGGCGGCTGAGTGCCCGGTAATACTCGGCCAGGGTGGCGACCTCCGGGTCGTTCTGGCCGATCGCGGCCAGGCGGTCCACCACCTTGCCCAGTGCGGGCTGCGGCTCGGCAGCCACCTGCTCCACCGCCTGCATCACTGCCAGGAACCGGCGGTCGCCGGTCTGGAGGTTCGCCAGGAAGCTGAGCAGCGAGACGGCCATGTTGCCGGTCTCCCGCAGGTCCTGGTCCTCCATGCCCCGCCACATAATAAACGGGTCCAGCTTGCCGTTGTCCGCGTTGCTCGCGCCCAGGGTGACCACCCGGAGGTGGCCCGCCAGTTCTGGCAGGTCCTCGGCCCACGTGGAACGCTCGCCCTTTGGATCAAGCACCAGCGCCTGCGCCCCGCTCGCGACAACGGCAAGGTAGGTCAGCAAGTTGGCGGTGAACGATTTGCCGCCGCCAAGGGAGCCCAGGAACGCGATGGAGGCCGAGCGGTTCAGCTGGGGCGGCAGAGCCGGGTCAATGTAGACGGGGCGCCGCAGCACGCCCGTCCGCCCGATGTACGGACCAGTGGCATCGCCCAGTGCCCGAGTGCCCAGGAACATGGAGCCGGCGAGCACTTCCGGAGGGATTCGGTGGGTGTAAGCCTGGAGCTGCCCGGGCGCCCCGGGGATCGCGTCGAGAAACGCGGCCAGCTGGTCGCCGGCGGGCACCTCAATCGTGATCTGGAATGTACTGAAGTGCGAGCGCAACTGCTGGATCCGCTCCTGGAGGGTGCGCTCATCCCGGGCGGAGACCGCCAGGCAGATCGCGCTCAGCGCTGTCGGGAACCGGCGCTGTTTCAGGTCATGCTCCAGTGCGGAGACCTGCTCCTGCGCGTCCAGCAGCGATATGGGCACCTCCTCGCCGGCCCGGCGGGTGTGCTGGTCCTGATCCTGAATCTCCAGCCGCTTCCGCCGGACGACCGCCAGCGCCTGTTCGTGGCCGATGTTCGACCACCGGAGCGAGACCTCCACCGGAAAGGGCAGGTCCTCCAGCCGGTAGAGCCACTCGGTGCCGGGGAAGACCAGTTCGTCAGGCAGGTCGGCCACGTAGCAGAAGGCCGTCAGGCCGGTCGTATCACCCTCGGCAGTCAGCTGTGTAAGCGCCACCCGCCGGGGATGGCTCAGGTCCATCTCCCCCTCGGTCAGCGTGCGAATCTCGGACTGCTCGGGGCGGAGTTCCACGGCGCCGTCCGAGCCTGGGACGACCGCTGCGTCCGGCGCCCACCCGGTGCGGAGCGCCGGCTCGCTGATGCCGCGCCAGAAGCCCCGCTGGATCAGCCAGCCGGTCTGGGCCGGCTCCAGGCGGGTCGCCTGAAGCACCCGCGACAGGCGTGCAAAGACCGCCTCCTCGCGCTGCAGGTAGGACTCCAGCTCATAATCGAGCAGGCGGGGCTGGGATACGCCCAGCGTCTCTTCCAGCCAGCGCTTTGGCTCCTGAAAGAGCGACTTGAGGAAGGTGCCGCCAGCTTGCGGCTCGCCCACGCGGGGCAGGCGCAGGGCCAGGTAATGCTCATATGAAAGCCCATCGCGGGCCGACTTCAAGTGGCTGGCCGCCTCATCGCAATACCGGGCGCCCACCTCAGCGAGCGGCCCGGTCAGGCGGCCCTTCAGCCTCTCAAGATGGCGCCCGGCGGAGCGGG
>JAQBPS010000562.1 GCA_028287415.1 Bacillota bacterium
ACCTGGCCAACTGCGTCTCCAACAGGAGCCGCCGCAGGGCGGGATCCTCATCCGGGGGCAGCGGTGCAGGCGTAGACGACCGGCTCACAAAGCCGTCATAACCGCCGCCGAAGTTGACCAGCTGACCAACCGCTCCGGCAATAATCCGGTTCGCCATGCGCCGCAGCAGATACCGGTCATGCGACACGAGGAACAGCGTGCCGGGGTAGCCGTCCAGCGCCTCCTCCACCCGCTCCCGGGAGGCGAGGTCAAGGTTGTTCGTCGGCTCGTCCAGCACCAGCAGCTCCGGCAAACTGAGCAGAATCTTGGCGAGGGCAAGCCGTACTTTCTCGCCGCCCGACAACGTGCCAACTCGCTTCAACACGGCGTCCCGCTGGAACAGCAGGCAGCCGAGCAGCGTGCGGGCCGCGGCCTGGTCCAGCGCCGAGTTCCCGGTGGCCTCCTCCAGGACAGTGTGCGCCGGATTGAGCAGCTCCAACTCCTGCGCCAGGTAGGCGACCCGGACCGGGGAGCGGTAGAGGCTCCCCTCAGTCGGTGCCAACTCGCCCAGCAGCAACCGCAGCAGTGTCGTCTTGCCGGAGCCGTTCGGACCGACAATGGCGACCCGATCGCTTCGCTGCACGTAGAAGTCGGCGGAGCGGAAGAGCCACCGCCGGCCGTCGTAGCTGAACCCGAGCCGCTCGGCCAGCACGAGATTCTTCCCAACCTTGCCCGACTCCTCCAGCTTTACATGAATGCGGCTGGCATCGCGAGGCTTCTCCTTGCGGATTTTCTCCAGCCTGTGCACCATCGACTTGGCCACCTGCATGTGCGCCTTGGCCTGCCGCTGCTGGTAGTCCTTCCAGTTCATCGGGGCGGCCGGGGGTGGTCCGGCTGTTTGCGCCTTGTTCGCCCACTCCGTCTGCCGGCGGATTGCCGCCTCCAGTTGCTTCTTCTCATGCACGTATTGCCGATATTCGGCCTCCGCCCGCTCCCGCTCCGCCTGCTTCTGGGCGGCGTAAGCCGTGTAGTTGCCGGGGTAGTCGCGGACCTTACCGCCGTCCAGCTGAAGGATGCGGGTGGCCACCTTGTCGAGGAAGTAGCGGTCGTGGCTGACGACCAGGACTGTGCCCCGGTAGGTTGCCAGCAGCTCCTCCAGCCAGGTCAGGCCCTCGGTGTCCAGGTGGTTGGTCGGCTCGTCGAGCAGCAGCGTGTGCGGGCGACCCGCCAGTACCCGGGCCAGGGCGGCGCGGCTCTTCTGGCCGCCGGACAGCGAGCCTGCGGGCTGGCGCAGCAAAGTCCGATTGATCCCGCACCGGGCGAGCAGATCATCTGGCACGGCGCCGAGCTGCTCACCCAGCGGGCGATCCGGTTCCCAGTGGCCGTCCTGTGCGAGGTAGGCCCGGCTCACGCCTGCGGTCACCCAGCGGGCGTTGCCCCCGTCGGCGGGCATCAGACCCGCCAGGATCTTCATCAGCGTCGACTTGCCGCAGCCATTGTCGCCGACCAGCCCGACCCGCTCGCCGCCGGCGAGGTGGAAGCTGACGCCGGTCAAGATCGGCTTTCCCTGAAACTCTTTTGCGATCTCATTTGCTTGCAGGACCATCATAAAGGGTACCGCCTCCTGTTGCTTGAAGAGGCGGCCCCGTCTGCTGTGAAAATCAAACACAAAAAGACCACGGGTCGGAACCCCCGTGGTCTTTGGTATGCACGTAGTGTAGTGCAATGCAGGCATCGCCAAAGGGCGCGCCACCGCAGACGGGACCGGCCTAACTTGTGCGGCCTGAATAGAGGCCGCTTCTATGGAGTTAGTGCTCGGTCTTGTTGCGCATGGCTGCGTTACCTCCACCATCTTGGCACTGAATTGTCATTAGTGTACCGAAGCGATCGTGCTCCTGTCAAGCCGCTTGTGGCGAAGTGCCGCGGTGATCGCTCTCAGCTCTCCCGCTGGGCGGGCCAGGAGCCTTGCTGCTTGCGGATGAGGACAATCTGGCCGGCGTGGTGAGCGTCATGCATCACCCATGCCGGCAACTCGTCGGCGAGCGTATGGCCCTTTTCGTTCGGTTTGTCGAGGTCGGCATCGGTCAGCTCATCGAGCGCCTTGCTGAGCTCGTTGGCCAGCTGGCGGGTCCGCTCCGCGGTCGCCTCCCAGCCCGCAGCGTCCTCGGCGCTACCCTCGCCAAAGGTGGCGGTGTTGCCTGACGCCGTGTGCTCAAATTTACGCCCGATGATGCGGTAGAGAATCGCCTCATTGTAATAGTTGAGATGGTTCACCGTCTGCCAGATCGTGTTGCCGCCGCCGGGCGGCTGCCAGGCGGCCTCCTGCGGGCCGACGTCCTTGAGCGCCTGGGACAGGGTCGCGAACCAGTGCTCCTCCGACCAGACAAAATCCCGCTGCTTGCGGAGCATGCTGATCCGATCTCCGGCCATCGCTGCATTCCTCCTTGTATGTAACTAGCGTAGATGCGCTTCAGGCGCATAAGGAAAATGGCAGGCGCCCGGTTCGAGGTGCCTGCCATTTTCCTTATGATTACCTGGACGTAGCCATGCCGGCCATCTTGCTGCAAGCATCAGCACACTTGCGCATGGCCTCGGTGCAGCGCCGGCAATGTTCCTCAGTAAATTTGGCGCAGTGTCTGGCGCTATCTTCGCAGATGTCGGCACACAACTGCACGATGTTCGGGGCATGGTGGCTGTCCCTCGCCATCCACCGGGCCGTTTGTGCACAGATGTCCGCACAATCGCGCATCATTTTGATGCAGTGGGTCCGCTCAGCGACATCGGCCTCCTCAAGGCAGGCGGTCACGCAGTGCTCACATTCGATCTCACACTGCTGACAGGCTTCGATACAGGACTGATATTGCTCATGCACAACAAACCCCTCCTTTTATCTGGGCCTTTTGCCCAACCCCAGTTTACCATTTGGATAGGAATGAGATCAAACCACATACTGGTACCAGCCGAAGCGGATCAACGATGGTGGGGCCGACAGCAAAGCTGCGGGCCGGAGGGGAATTCCCCTCCGGCCCGCTATTCGCTTGTGAAAGCCGCTAGCCCCAGTACGGCGCCCGGTCCACGTGGGCCCCATCGCTGCTGGAGGCGCCGGGGCCGACCAGCACCTTCACCCCTTCCATTGCCAGGTCAGCGACCAGAGAGCGGGCGTCGCTGCCGGCCCACTGGAAGGCGCCCTCCATGGCAACAGCGACGGGCTCAGCGTTGCCCTCGACAAAGGCGAGCACGCTGGGGCCGGCGCCCGAGAGGGCTGCGCCCAGGGCGCCGGCATCGAGCGCCGCCTGGAAGACGGACCGGAGGCCAGGCACCAGGGATGCCCGATATGGCTGGTGCAGCCGATCCTGGGTCGCCACGGAGAGCAGGTCGACGCGGCCCTGGGCCAGGGCGGCAACCAGCAGAGCAGTCCGGTTCAGGTTATAGACGGCATCCTTGAGGCTCACCTCGGTCGGCAAGACGCCCCGGGACTTCTCGGTCTTCTTGCCGGTGAACGGGACCTCAGGCATGACGATCACCGCCTGGAGGCCCCGGGGCGGATCGAACCGAACGTGGAGCAGCCCCCGCACCTCGTCCAAACAGCAGACGGTGAAGCCGCCGACCATGGCCGGGGTCACGTTGTCGGGATGGCCCTCGATGGCAACGGCCATCGCGAGCAACTCCGCCTGGGAGAGCCCGGGCCGCCCGGTCATCTGCTGGACAAGGCTATTCCCGGCCACCAGCCCGCCAACAATGGCAGCAGCACTGGAGCCCAGCCCGCGGGCGACGGGGATGCCGATCTCTTCCCGGATGAGGAGCCCGTGCGGCTGGTAGTCCAGCCGCTCGAACAGCTTCACGGCGGCCAGGTAGACCATGTTGTTCTCGGGCCGCTCCAGCGCCTCGCCGTGCCCGTTCGTCTCGATGACGACGTCGAGGATGCCCGTCTCAGACATCTCGATGATATTCCGCAGGTCCAGGGCTACGCCAAGGGTGTCAAAGCCGGGCCCCAAATTAGCACTAGTGGCGGGGACTGATACCTTGACCACGGATCAGCCCTCCTTTTAGAACCAGGTCACACTGTCGGCACCGGGCGGGGATGCGGCTTCTCCCCCGATCCGCCGCTAAGGGGCAGTAGGCGTGCCGTTGAGCGACGCCGTTTTCGGAACCGCGGTTTAGGAACCACCTTCAGGGACGCACCGCCGAAAACGGCGATGTGGGGTAGCCAACTGCCCCTAAAGCGACGGCTCGGACGTTCAACGCCGCACCCCCACCCAGTGCCTCCGTCCCGCTGGTTCGGGCGGGCTGATCCGAACGGTCAAGGCACAGTCCCTTTTTGCGAGACTTGGCGCCCGGGTCCCGCCCTGAGCGCCAAAGTCCCGCCCTGACCACCCCACTCCCCCTCGCACCC
>JAQBPS010000616.1 GCA_028287415.1 Bacillota bacterium
GGACCTGATAGGCGACGTAGAACACGCGCTTCATCACATCGCCCTGCGGTCCCGTCCACTGCAGCGTGTACTGCCCCTCTTCGTCGAAGGAGACGTCGCCACGGAAAGCGGCCCCCTCGGTGACCGGGAGCGAGGCGGTGCGGCCGGAGGGATAGACCATCGTCAGGCTGTCCGACCGGATGCCGCCCCCGATCTTGCCGGACACCGGAAACCGGTCGCCCACATAAATCCCGGACCAGCCGAGAAAGGCCGGCGAGCAGCAGTACAGGCGCGGCAGGGTGTCAAAGCACATCCCGTGGACGTTGTTCGCATTGCAGCCCCCGCCGGGCTGGGCCGCCTGAGCCTCGCCCCGAGTCGCAAATCCCGCCATCAGGGAGAGCAAGAGCGTCAGCAGCAACACGGTGGCAGTTCGTTTCAATCGCGGCAATCGAATCTCCTCCTCTTCGGAAACATCTGTCCGTAGGACGATCGTGGATGCGCGAAAGTTTCTGGGCCAAGCAATCGGGTTGTTGCCCGCGGGGACCATCTGGGTCTTGTCCTTCAGCGCCATATCGGTCCAGAGCGAGAGCGCATCAATGCCGGCCTGGGAGTTCATTGTGACGCTCTTGCCATCATCGCTGAGCAGGTTGCCGCCGGCCTGGGCGATCATCGCAGAGGCGGCCCGCGGCCAGCGGCACGCACGAGGCAACCGTTCAAATTCCTCCATCTAACGCCATTGCGACACACTCAATCGTGGAGCAATCTGAATGGTTGTAGGGTATTACGGTAAACGAGCGGACACCGTGAAGCGTCCAGCTGGCATTGCGAGCTACACATCTCACAGTGACAAACAGCGAAACCCAAGCCTGGCTTGGGTTTCGCTGTTTCTCCAGCCAAGTAGCACCCTGGGCCCACCAGTCCCACGGGGTCGAATCGTTCATCTTACTCCACCCGTGGCGGCGCAGGGCTTGGCGTAAGTTGAACGGTTCTCGGGCGACGCCGCCGTCAGCCTGGCCCGCCACGGCGAGGTGTTCGCTGCGGCCTGGCCCGGCGCCCGGCTCCGGCCGGCGCCCGGGCTCGGGCATAGCCGTCTGCTCAGTGACCCGCAGACAGTCGCGGAGGCGATTGCCTTCGCCGCCGAGCCGTAACCGTGGCAGCCGAGGGTGGCCAAACCCGCCGCCAGCAGACGCAGCCCGCGGCCAGCGGCACGCACGAGGCAAGGTGAGCCGGGGCGTGCGGGCCCTGCTCAGGGTCAGTGGGCGCCGAGCAACAAATTGTCGCTCGGCGCCCGCCCCTGCCAGCACCGGCCACTACCACCATTCCGCGGCGGCCCCACCTTCGCTGTTGCGGTCCCTTAAGCGAAATGGTAAAATTTGCCTTAATAAAGGAGGTTGATCGTGACTTTCACCAGGGTGACGGTACCGGCCCCGCTCCTCATGGCCAGTGGTCTGAGCAAATCGGCCAAGCTTGTCTGGATGATGCTTAGGTTGCCCAAAGCAGGCGGAGGCGGCCCGCTCGAGTGGCCCCGCCGCAGAGCCGGAGCTCCCGGCCACCTGCACGCCCTCGCCGGAGTCGCGCGCTCCACAACCCGCACGGCACTGAGCGAGCTGGAGCGAGGGGGCTGGCTAGCGCCCACCCTTCACAGCAGTTTCACCCAGCCCCGCGTGACACTGCCCATCGAGCTGCTGACGGATAAACACCTTGGCATCCAGGTGAAACTGCTGTACGGGATGCTTCAACTCACCCCTGGTTTCCACGATCTGGCGGGGCAGTTCACCTATGCTAGCCTCAGCGCCCTGGCCGGCCTCAGCTTCAGCACGGCGAAGCGGGGGGTCACCGCCCTCTCCCGGACGGGCTGGCTCCAGATGACCAGGTCGGAGAAGTTCAGCCCGATTCACTTCACGCTGGGCAACCCTGCAGTTACGCAATATAATCGTGCGGTGAAAGCCATCAACCGCCGGCGCAAGCAGAATCCAAACAAGGGCGAGAGCCTGATGCACGAGTACCTCTCGGCCATCATCAACAGTGATGAGTACGATGACAACATGAGCCCGGCCTGGCTGCTCAATCCATTCACGGGCGAGGAGTTGCAGTTCGATCGTTACTATTGGGCCGGGTTGGCGTGGGAGTTTAACGGCCCCCAGCACTATGACACAACCGAACTTTACCCCGATGAGGATGAGGCCAGAAAGCAGCGCGCTCGGGATTTCCTGAAAGCCGACATCTGTAAGGATCGGGGCATCCCTCTGGTGGTGGTGCACTCCGAAGATCTACGCTTTGCCACCATGCGCCAGAAGGTCAGCGAGGTGCTGCGCCAAAATGTCGGCGGCGTACTGCGCCAGCGTGACCTGCGTGGAGACGAACCGGTGATCGCCTACCTGGATCTCCTCGGCCGCACTTATCGCGAGAACGCCGCGGAAGGATTCCACGGTGCGGCCCCGCCCGACGCCAGGTCCCGGACACCGCCCTGAGCAGCACTTCGCACAAGACCTTCAGCTGGCAGAGGCACGCACGAAGCAACCGTTCAAATTCCTCCATCTACCGCCACTGCGACACACTCAGTCGTGGAGCAATGTGAATGGTTGTAGGGTATTACGGTAAACTAGCGGACATCGTGAAGCGTCCAGCTGGCATTGCGAGCACCACAGCTCACAGTGACAAACAGCGAAACCCAAGCCAGGCTTGGGTTTCGCTGTTTCTCCAGCCAAGTAGCCCCCTGGGCTCACCAGTCCCACGGGGTCGAATCGTTCATCTTACTCCACTCGTGGCGGCGCAGGGCTTGGAGTATGTTGAACGGTTCTCGGGCGGCGCCGCCGTCAGCCTGGACCGCCACGGCAAGCCGCGCCGGTCGGCGCTCGCGGCGCCCGCCCCTGCCGGTACCGGTCACGTGGCACCCGGTGCTCTCGTCAGGCCGCGTCGGGCCAGACCGGATAGCCAGCATTCAGAACGGAAGGCTACATCAGACTGGCATTGACCGGAGGCTGATGCATGTCTTTTTCCATCGAGTACGCCCGCCATCTGATTCTCAGCTACGGCGCCCTCGGGCCCCTGGCGGTCATCGGGCTGTATGTTGTGCACTCCTTCATCCCCTTCCCCGCCCAGGTCCTGACCTTTGCCGTCGGCGCGGTGTATGGGCCTGTGTGGGGAACGCTCCTGGTCTGGGCGGGTGTCGTGGCGGGGGCGCTGGCGGCCTTCGGGGCGGCCAGGCTGGGCGGGCGCCGGCTGGCAAAGCGATTCGTGCCTGCAGGGCGCCTGGAGCAGTTTGACGTCTGGGTAGAACAACATGGCGTCGGAGCCCTTCTGTTCGGACGCGTCATCCCATTTTTCCCGGTCGCCCTGATGAACTTTGCCGCAGGGCTGGCCCATGTTTCCTGGCAGAGCTTCGCCTGGACAACCGCGGTGGGCACCTTGCCGATGATCATCGTTGAAGTGATCGCCGCCGACCAGCTGCGTCACGGGAATCCGGTGGGGCTCTGGCTGATGGGAGCCCTGCTCATGCTGGGGGGGCTCATCTGGCTGCTACAACGGAGGCGTATCGCGTGACTCACGCTCAGCAGCCCACGGCGGCAGCGCGAGTGCTCGCTCATAGGCCACCCGATCGTGCACCGGCTCTCCGTGCGAGATGATCACGTGCTCGAACGGAAGATCGAGCAGCGCCCTGAGCGCGGGCAGCACGCGCTCCTGGTGCCACGGCGTCGACCAGACGCGCAGCTCACCGGCGCGTTGTTGTCACTTATTCGATCGTGGACTTATTTCTCCCCCTTGCGCCGCCACCTCGTGATCTACAGGAAGCCGTTGCTCTCGGGCCGGGCGCACAGTGACAAGCGTATTTGTGGTAACCGATTGTGTAGGTCCAAGCATATAGTGACCTAGGGGGACGAACCCCAGGGGGGTGCTAAATAATGAGTGTTGATAAGGACCAGCTAACGATTCAGGAGGCCGTCGCACAGGAGGCCCGGCTGCTGTCTTACAGCGGCAGCGGCTACAGCGGCTCCAGGCGCCGTCGCCGCAACAACGTGTGGGTCAGCGTGTCGGTTTCCGTCGACAACCGTCGTCGTCGTAGTCGCCGGTTTAGTCGGCGTAGTCGTCGTAGTCGGCGCTACAGCTAAGGGCTTAAACCCAGCCCGCCAGTAGCAGACCCCCGCCCTCTGCGTGATGCAGGGCGGGGGCCTGCGCCGCGTATCGCCGTACCCAATTGTGGAATACCAGCATAGAGTCAGCCGGGGGACAACCCCGGAGGGGGGTTAGAGAATGGGTGTTGAGAAGGATGAAGTGACCAGGAGCACCGGCAGCACCGCCAGCAGGAGCTCCCGCAGCGGCCGACGCAGTCGCCACAACAATGTGCGGATCAGCGTGTCGGGTTGGGTCGAAGACCGCCGTCATCGCGGGCGCCGTCGCACGACCGACCGGACGGGCAGCTAACCCCGGTGATGACTGCGTACACCACACGCCGGGCGCACAGCGACAAGCGTATTTGTGGTAACCGATTATGTGAGTCCGAGCATATAGTGACCTTGGGGGACGAACCCCGGGGCGGTGTTGCTCTGGACCACACCACACGCCGGGGGCACAGCAGCCAAGCGTATTTGTGGTAACCGATTATGTGAGTCCAAGCATATAGTGACCTTGGGGGACGAACCCCAGGGAGGTGCTAGATAATGGGTGTTGAGAAGGACCAGCTAACCATCCAGGAGGCCGTCGCACAGGAGGCCCGGCTGCTGTCTTACAGCGGCAGCGGCTACAGCGGCTACGGCTCCAGGCGCCGTCGCCGCAACAACGTGCGGGTCAGCGTGTCGGTTTCCGTGGACAACCGTCGTCGTCGTAGTCGCCGGTTTAGTCGGCGTAGTCGTCGTAGTCGGCGCTACAGCTAAGGGCTTAAACCCAGGCCCGCCAGTAGCAGGCCCCCGCCCTCTGCGTGATGCAGGGCGGGGGCCTGCGCCGCGTATCGCCGAACCAATTGGGTAGTAGCAGCATAGAGTAAGCCGGGGGACAACCCCGGGGGGGTGGTAGAGAATGGGTGTTGAAAAGGATGAACTGACGATCCAGGAGGCCGTCGCACGGGAGGCGCAGATCCTGGGCGACTCCAGCGGAACCAGCACCGGCAGCAGCTACAGCAGGAGCTACAGCAGGAGCTACAGCAGGAGCACCGGCAGGAGCTACAGCAGGAGCTCCCACAGCGGCCGACGCAGTCGCCGCAACGATGTGCGGATCAGCGTGTCGGGTTGGGTCCAAGACCGCCGTCATAGCCGGCGCCGTCGCACGACCGATTGGAGCGGGAGCTAACCCGGGGGGTGACTAACCCCCGCCCTCTGCTTATCGAGGGCGGGGGCTCCGCGCCCCCCCAGGTACGCGGCAATCACCCGCGGGTCCCGCGCCAGCTCCTCCCCCGCCCCCTCCAGGGCCACCTTCCCAGTCTCAAGTACATAAGCGTAGGTAGCCATCGCCAGCGCCTGCCGCGCATTCTGCTCCACCAGCAGCACCGTGGTCCCGCCCCGGTTGATCTCAACCACCAGGTCCAGCACCTCCTTCACCACCAGCGGCGCCAGGCCCATCGACGGCTCATCCAGCATCAGCAGCCGCGGGCGGGCGATCAGCGCCCGGCCCATGGCCAGCATCTGCTGCTCGCCGCCCGACAGCGTGCCCGCCAGCTGCGTGCGCCGCTCCGCCAGGCGGGGGAAGCGGCCCCAGACCTGCTCCAGATCCGCCTTCACCCCTGCGGCATCCCGACGACAAAACCCGCCCATCAGCAGGTTCTCCGCCACCGTCATCCGCGCCAGCACCTGACGCCCTTCCGGCACCTGCACCAGGCCCGCCCGGACCACCTTGTCCGCACGCAGTCCGCCGATGGCCTTCCCCGCGAAAGTAATCGTCCCACGCGTGGGCTTCAACAGGCCGGAGATCGTCCGCAGCGTGGTCGACTTGCCCGCGCCATTCGCCCCGATCAGGGCCACGATCTGCCCCGCCGGCACTCGCAAATCGATGCCCTTTACCGCTGCGATCGCCCCGTAGTGGACGTGCAGGCCTTTAACCTCGAGCATGCTAACCCACCTCCTGGCCCAGGTAGGCCACCACAACATCCGGGTTCTCGCGGACCGCGTCCGGAGTCCCCAGCGCAATGCGCTTGCCGAAGTTCAGCACCGCCAGCCGGTCGCAGACCGACATCACCACATGCATGTCATGCTCAATCAGCAACACGGCAATGCCCAGCTCCCGGATCTTGCCGACCAGGCGCAGCAGATCCTGACTCTCGGACTCGTTCATCCCGGCCGCCGGCTCATCCAACAGCAGGAGTTTCGGCTCCGTCGCCAGCGCCCGGGCAATCTCCAGCCGGCGTTGCAAGCCATAAGGCAACGAGCCCGCATCCACATCGGCCACTTCGCTCAGGCCGGCAAACTCCAGCAGCGCCAACGCCCGCGCAGCCGCCGCCCGCTCCTCCCGCCGCTGGGCAGGTGTGCGGAGCAGCGACGCCACCAATCCGCTGCGCAGTCCGCTATGGCACCCCACGAGCACGTTGGTCAGCGCCGGCTGGTCCCCGAAGAGCCGGATGTTCTGGAACGTGCGGGCCAGCCCCAACTGCGTGCGCTGGTGGGGTTTCAGCCGACCGAGGTCCCGCCCGTCAAAACGCACCCGCCCATCGCTGACCGGCACGAGGCCCGTCACCGCGTTGAACGCCGTCGTCTTGCCGGCGCCGTTGGGGCCGATCAGCCCCACCACCTCGCCCGGTTCCACCGTCAGGTTCAGCTCGCTGACCGCCACGAGGCCGCCAAAGCGCACCGTCACCTTCTCCATCGCCAGGAGACTCATGCCTGCACGCCCCCTTCCGCCGCCACGCGCTTGCCCTTCCGGGCGCGGCGCATCAGCAGGCCTTTGGGCCGGACCACCATCATCACCATTAAAAGCGCGCCATAGATGATGAGGCGCCACTCGGGCAGCGACCGCAGCGCCTCGGGCAGCCAGGTGACGATCAGGGCGCCCAGCACCGGACCCATCAGCACCGTGGTACCGCCCAGGACTACATAGAGCAGCATCTCCACCGTGCGCTCAAAGGCGAAATTGCCGGGGCTCACAATAAAAGTCATATGGGCCGACAAGGCGCCCGCGAGGCCGGCCAGGGCCGCGCTCTCCACGAAGGCGAGAATCTTGAACGCCGTCGTATTGACGCCCGTCGCCTCCGCAGCGATCTCGTCCGCCTTGATCGCCGCAAACGCCCGTCCGATACGGCTGTGCTGTTGCCGCCAGAGCAGGATGAGCACCAGCCCCAGGATCGCCAGCAGCACGAGTAAGGAGAGCAGCGACGACGCCTGATTGAAGGTCAGCCCCAAGGGGTTGTCGGCAAAGGTGGCGGAGAGCCACTTGCGCATGGCCGTGGTCAGGTTGGGGATGTTCTTCAGCCCCAGCGGCCCGCCCAGGGCCTCCGTGTTGTAAAGGATCACCCGGATCACTTCGGCAAACCCGAGGGTCGCAATCGCCAGATAGATGCCCCGGAGGCGGAGCACCGGCATCGCCAGTAGCAATGAGACCGCGATCGCCGCCAGCATCCCCGCCGGGATCGTCGCCCAGAACGGCAGCCCGTAATGGATGCTCAGATAGGCCGCCGTGTAAGCCCCGACGGCCATGAAAGCGCCGCTGCCCAGCGAGAGCTGGTCCGTGGCCAGGACGATGTAGACGGATAGCGCCAGCAGTGCGTTGATCGCCACGAAGCTGGCGATGCCCAGGTAATAGGGGTTAAAGATGGTGGCAAGCATCGGCTACGACCTCCGCACGAGTTGGTGACCGAAGAGCCCGTTGGGCCGCAGCACCAGCACCAGGAAGAGAAAGCCAAACGCCACCGCATCCCGCCAGCCGGAGCCGCCATAGGCGACCGTCAGCGCTTCGACCACGCCCAGGGCGAGCCCGCCCACCACGGCGCCGGTGAAGTTTCCGAGGCCGCCGAGCACGATCACCGCCAGGCCCTTGAGGCTGTATGACAGGCCCATGGACGCATTCACGTTCTGGAACGTGACGCCCACGAGCACACCGGCCGCACCGCCCAGACTTGATGCCAGCATCACCGTCAGTACAACGACGGCGCTCACGTTGACGCCGAGCAGGGCCGCCGTGCGCGGATTCTCGGCCACCGCCCGCATCGCCCGGCCCAGCCGGGTGTAGCGCAGCAGCACCTGCATCAGCCCCATCAGCGCCAGGGAGATCACCAGCACCAGGATCTGCACGCCGGCCACCCTTACGGGGCCTAGCTGGAGCTGCATCTGGGCCAGGTCCGTGCGGACCGGGAGGGGCTCAGGGCCAAAGAGTTTGATCAGCACTTCCTGCAGGATAATCGAAAGGCCGATGGTGCTGATCAGCGGGGCCAGATAGTCCGCCCCCCGGGCCCGCAAGGGCCGCAGCGCCACCAGTTCCACCACATAGCCCATGGCCGCCGCCACCGCCATAGCGATGACGAGGCCGCTCCAGAAGCCGCCGTGCCAGGTGCCGATCACCACATAGGCCAT
>JAQBPS010000627.1 GCA_028287415.1 Bacillota bacterium
CCTGGTACGTGTGGATGCTGACACCGGCAAGGCGCGCCAGGTCGCCACACTCGACCCCCAGGCGGTGATGGCGCAGGGCGGGGGTCGTCGCTTCTTGCTGGGCAACGGCTTCCTGACGGAGGTGATCAACCTCCAGAGCGGTGAGCAGCGCCAGCTGACGGTTGCGCCCGGAGCCCGTCAGCTGTGGGCCTCACCGGATGGGCGCACCGTGTGGCTCCTCCGCCAGGCGGACCCCGAGAATTTCGCCCTTGACAGCGTGGATGCCGACACGGGCAAGGTGACCGTTGATCCCAGCGTGAAGCCGGGGTATATCTACCGCGGAAGCATCAGCCAGGATGGCCAGCAACTCTACCTGGTGGGGGCATGGCAGGGCAGCAATTACCTGAAGGTGGTCGACCTGCGGGAACGCCATGTGCTGAAGGCGCACACCCTGTTGGGTGACCCGGGAGCGGTGATCTCCGTGGCAGCGGGCCAGAGCGATCACGTCTACGCGGTTGGCACTGGCTGGCTGCTGGCGGTCGACCCGCACAAGGCCGAGCCGGGCGATCTGCTGCAGGTGCCGGGCCTCACGCCGCAGGCGGTGCTGACCCCCGACGGCCGGAGCCTGATCGCAGCGCGGGCCGGTGGCGGACTGGTGGTGATCGATCCCAGCAACGGCCGGGAATTGCGGCGGGTATCCGGCGGCGCAGACTACCAGCGCCTCTTCTGGAGCGAGGATGGCCGCGTGCTGTACGCCGAAACCGGCGGCACGCTCGAGGTCCGGAGCCAGGGGCGACTGGAGCAGATCAAGTCCCCGATTTCACTGTCCGGTTTGCCCTCCCCCTCGCATTAATGAGGTGGAGGTGAGCGTCAAATGAGACGGTGGCTGCTGATGCTCGTGGCGTTTCTGTTGATCCCGGGCGCCGCCCTGGCAGGGGGCAGCGGAAATATCCAGCTAGCGCGGCCGGTCGAGAAGCTGGCGGTCGGAAAGCATCCGCTTTACTTTCAGTTGCTCCAACACGGCCACTACCCGCGGATGGATGCCAAGGTGACGATCAGGGCCCACTCGCCCAACGGAACGGACATCTTCACGAGCGCGGAGATCGATCCGACCTACGGAGACCTGTATGTCTACACAGGCAACCTGGCGCTGGACCGGCAGGGCGTCTGGCAGGTGACCATCAGTACGACGGAGTCGCAGATTTTCTTCCCGCCGTATGAGTTCCAGGTCGACGTGCTGCCGGCAGGGACGAAGCTTCCCGACCCGGGCAAGGTAGAGCCGTACCGGGACACCGCCGCCATGAGCTCCGCCCCGGGCGCCTCGCCCCCGGTGTCGAGTACCCCAGTCTCGACCGCCCCGGCCCCGGCATCGACAGCCCTCGCATCAAGCCCCCCGGGCCGCCCCGCCGGCTGGGTCTGGCCAGTCACCGGGGCGTGCGCCGCCGCCGTGGCCCTGGCCGGCTACCTGGCCTGGCGCCGGCAGGGCTGAACTAAAGTGGGAAGGGGGCCTCATAAGCAAAGACACCTCCGGGTACCCTACGCCCGGAGGTGTCTTTGGATTGCCGCGTATGCTGACACAGCGGGTCCTGGCCGTGCTCTGCTACCTGGGCGCGCTGCGGATTCCGGCAGTCGCCCTGGCCGTGCCGGAATGGGCCTTCACGATCCCGACCGGCCTGCTGATTGCGGCCGGCGTCTGGGTGTTTGCACGCCGGCGCTCCCCCTTCCTGCGGCACCATGCACGGGAAGGCTTCAAGCTGGCGCTCCAGGCAAACCTGCTGCTGGCCGCCCTCGCCCTGCTCGCGAAGGGGTTCTACTACGCCTGGTTCTATTCCGGACTGACCCCGGTCAACATGCTCTGGCACTTTGGCGCCACCGCGTTCCGCTGGGCCGGGGTGCTGGTCATGGTCCTCACCTTGTCGGTCATGGTCAAGGCCGCCCGGGGCCAGACCGGCGATGCGCTCACCGTCACCCGCTAAAGGCAAAAACCCCCTGGAGCGTTTGCTCCAGGGGGCTGATCACACTACTTCAGGGACTCTTTTACCAGTTCCGCCACTTCCCAGGGGAGTGCGGCCACCTTCACGCCAGCGGCGCTCAGCGCGTCGACCTTGGACTGGTAGGTACCACGGTTGCCCTCGATGATGGCGCCCGCATGGCCCATCCGCTTCCCGGCCGGGGCGGCCTTGCCGGCCAGGTAAGCCACCACGGGCTTCCGGACGTGCTGCTTGATATACTCGGCGGCCAGCTCTTCCTGGATGCCACCGATCTCGCCGACCATCACGATCGCTTCGGTCGCGTCGTCAGCGTTGAACAGCTCCAGGGCGTCGACAAAGTTCGTGCCGATCACCCGGTCGCCGCCCATGCCGATGACGGTGGTCTGGCCGAGATTATTGTTCGACAGGGTAAAGGCGATCTCATAAGAGAGGGTGCCGGACCGGGCGACAATCCCCACAGGCCCGGGCTTATAGATGTGGTTGGGCATGATGCCCATCTTCGCGTTCTCCCCGGGGGAGATCAGGCCGAAGGTGTTGGGACCCACCACGCGGCAGCCGTGCTGCCGGGCGTACTGCATGATCTCCATGGTCTCCTGGGTGGGCACATGCTCGGGGATCAGCACCAGCACCTTGATGCCGGCGTGGATCGCCTCGTACGCTGCATCTTTGGCGCCGGGGGCGGGTACAAACATGATCGAGGCGTTGGCGCCGCCCCTTTCCACGGCTTCGGACATGGTTGCGTACACAGGCACGCCGTGGACCTCCTGCCCGGCCTTGTCAAAGTTGACGCCGCCCACCACCTGGGTGCCGAACGCCAGCATCTGACCGGTATGGAACTGGCCCTGCGAGCCCGTAATGCCCTGCACGACCACACGGGTATCCTTATTGATAATAACAGCCATGTTGGTTTATGCCTCCTTCCCGTAAGCAGCCTTGACGACCGCCCGGGCCGCTTCGCCCATTTCGGTATAAGCTTCAATCCCGCTCTCGGCCAGCATTTCACGGCCACGGACGTCATTGGTGCCAACCATGCGCACCACCAGCGGCACATTGATGCCCTTGGACTGCTTCACCTGGATGATCGCCTCGGACACCAGGTCGCACCGGGTGATGCCACCGAAAATGTTGACGAAGATCGCCTTCGGGGAGGTGGCGAGCAGGGCGTCGAACGCCTGGGCAGTGGGCTCCACGCCTGAACCGCCGCCGGCGTCCAGGAAGTTGGCCGGTCGCCCGCCGTAGTGGCTCAGCACGTCCAGCGTGCCCATGGCCATGCCCGCACCGTTTGCCATTACGGCAATGTCACCGTCCAGCTGGACGAATGCGAGGCCGATCGCCTTCACCTTCTTCTCCAGCTCGGTGCCCTCGTCCACGGTCGGGAATTCAGGGTGCCGGAACAGCGCGTCGTCCTCGACGTTGAAACGGCCGTCGGCTGCGACGAGCCTGGTGCCGTTGTCCGTGAGCGCGAGCGGGTTGATCTCAACCAGTTCGGCATCATACTTGCGGAAGGCATTGTACATGCCGGTCAGGACCTTGACGAACTGCTTGGCCAGGTCGCCCGTGAGGCCGATCTTGCGGGCGATCTCACGGCACTGGAACGGCAGCAGCCCTGTGGTGATGTCGACGTGGGCGAAGACGATCTGGTCGTGCGGGACCGACTCGATCTCTACGCCACCGGCGGCGGACGCCATGATCAGGGGCAGCTTGGCCATACCGTCCAGGGTGATGGAGACGTAGAACTCCTTCTCGATCGTCAGCTGCGGATCGATCAGGACCTTGTCAACCGTATACCCCTTCAGGTTCATCCCCAGGATCTCAGACGCACGAGCTTTGGCCTCGGCCGGCGTGTTGGCCAGCTTGATGCCGCCAGCCTTGCCGCGGCCACCAACCAGAACCTGGGCCTTGACAGCGCAGGGGCCGATTTTCCGGGCAGCCGCTTCGGCCTGCTCCGGGGTTTCACAGACAATGCCGCCGCCGGTGGGGACACCGTGTTCAGCCAACATCTGCTTTGCCAGGTACTCGTAGAGCTTCATCCGCCCACCTCCATCTGATCGATCACCGAACAGGACAAAGCGCCCGGGGGATGGCCCGCCGGGCGCAGTTCTCCACTAGGGAATTCTATCACAATGAGGGCCCGAATGGGAATCTCACGGCGAGCGAAGAATGATAAAACATGTAATCCCTAATGTATTTCCGTTTTTGTCTGATCCGGCCCGAGGTGCGGGTTATTGGCGATCACCAGCCCGACGACTGAGGATGCCTTTTGCTCCCGCTCGGTGTCGCGCGCCCAGCAGGCGGCCAGGTGGGCGCCCACGGCGAAGGCGAGCGCGTCTTCGGGCACGCCAAGTTCGAGGGTGGTGATGGCGAGCAGCAGGTAGGCGTCGCAACGCACATGCTCATACCCTCTGGGCACTTTGGCGGCCCGCAGGCCGAACTGAAGGGCGGTCAGGTAATCGCGGCGGGAAATGGCGCCACTCGCCTTGGCGAGGTAGTTCAAGTGCTCGCTTTCCATAATGATTACTCCTCCCTGTCCTGTTTGGGGGATCATCTACCCCCTAATACGGAAATGGGAGGGTTTAGGTTCGAACCGTTTCGCTAAGTTTTTTTGGTAGGTAGGGATTTATACTTGGCCACGGTTTTCACCACAGCATCACCGCCGTCTACCAGCGGCCGCGGGAACCAGGTAAGGGTGCCTTCCGGACATTTTTTATCACGGATTACAACGGATGAACACTGATTTGCACAGATTTTCCTTTGGGGGATGCCCTGTAAGGGCGGGAGTGGGGTGTGAAATATATATTTTTAACACCCCACTCCCGCCCTCGAGATTACTACAAAGCTAAATCCGTGTAACCTGTGTAATCCGCGCTCATCCGTGTTAGATAAAGAAACACTCCCGCCCTCACACTCACACCAACTACAGCCTCGCCGCCGTCTACCAGCGGCCGCGGGAACCAGGTAAGGGTGCCTTCCCGACAGCTTATTCCTGAAATCCACGGCCATATCATTTCCGCGCTTTAAGTATGCCGCTTGTAGCCTACCGCCCCCCAGATCGCATCCGGCAGGAACTGCCAGATATCGACATGCCACTTGCGGTACTCCTGCTCCAGCCTTGCCATGACCGGGCCGGCCTGGCTGCCCATCTCCCGGACCAATTCGATGAGCGCTTCCGTGGCGATGTAGCCCAGGTCGTGGCGCTGTGCATCCATCGCCATCATCCGGGCCGAAAGTCCGAAGTTGAGCGCGTCCTCCCCGTTCCCCTCCTTCTGTGCGCACTTGAGGAGGAGCACGTAGCAGCCAAAGCAGCGCAGCGAGTTGCTCCCCGCGGCATGCAGCGCCATGATCGCTTCCCGCACGGCCTGCACCAGGTCCCCGGTCAGCAGAAAGTAACGGCCCCGCTCCAGGTGCATCTGCCCCCGGTCAGCCTCGCCGTCCTCCCCGGAAGGCTGCACCCGCTCACGCAGGGCAGCAGCCCGCCCGCCCAGTCCCATCCGCTCGAACCATTGCTCGGCCCGGTCCAGCGCCCGGACCGCCTCCACCTGATCCCCCAGCCGCTCCAGCGCCAGCCCGAGCCGGTAGTCAACCTCCCCCTCCAGATCGGCCGCCGACCAGTCCAGCTGATCGCGAAGCGACTGATAGCGCCGCAGCAGGGCTACCGCCTCGGCGGACTGACCCATGCCCGCATAGCAGCGGGCCAGGTGGAGCACCGCCGGTGCGTAAATCGGCTCGCCTGCCTGCAGCATCATCAGCGCTTCCTCACCGTGGTATGTGGCCCGCGCCAGATCCGCCCCAGGCGCGTGCTCCAGGTACTGCTTACCAAGCATCAGGTGGGTCGCAGCGCGCTGCGCTTGCGCAATTACGCCGGCAATCAGGGGAATCACGTGGATAAACCGCGCCACGTCCGTCTTGAGCATGTATTCCTGGGCGCCCGCCCGCAGTGCGGCCATGGCGACCGTCTCCTGGCCCACGGCCCCCGACACGAGGATGAAAGGCAGTGCCGGCCGGCGCTCCCTGACCAGTGCCAGCGCAGCGGGGGCGCTGAAGCGGGGCAGGACGTAATCGGCGACCACCACATCCCATTCGGCCCCGGCGAGGGCACTGATCATCGCTTCCGCCGTCTCCACGCGCGCCATGGTGACCGCGTAGCCGGCGCGGGACAGGTGCCGCTCCAGGAGCAGCGCGTCATCCTCCGAATCCTCGACGTTCAGCAGCCGCAGGGCAGCGGTCATCCACGATCACTCCCCGACACATCTTCGCGTAGGCCCAGCCAGTACCCGCCAATCTGGCGCATCGCCTCGACAAACGCATCGAAATCAAGTGGTTTGCGGACGTAACTGTTGGCGCCCAGGCTGTACGCCCCCACAACGTCCCGCTCCTCGTCGGACGAGCTCAACACAACCACCGGCAGCAGGTGGGTCCGCACGTCGCTGCGGATCTGCCGCAGCACTTCCAGCCCGTCGACCCTGGGGAGCTTCAGGTCGAGCAGCACCAGGGCGGGCAAGGCCTCCGGCCCCACGCTACCTGCGCTGCCCGGGCCCTGGAGGCAAGCCAACGCTTCCACACCATCACGTGCGACAACCACATGCCAGGCCATCCCGCTCTTCTTCAGCGCCCGCACGGCGAGCGCCACGTGGTCAGGATTATCCTCCACCAACAGGACCCAGTTGTGCCTGAGCAATCCGCGTCCCCCTTCCTGGTCACAGGGTGAAGTAGAAGGTTGCGCCACCGCCGATCGCACCTTCGCCCCAGACCTGCCCTCCGTGCTTCAGAATGATCCGCTTGACAGTCGCCAGGCCGACGCCGGAACCATCGAATTCAGCGTTTGA
>JAQBPS010000644.1 GCA_028287415.1 Bacillota bacterium
CGCCACCGTAGACGATCGCCAGGACCGTTTCGTGCACCATCGGCCGCAGCCCACTGGTCAATGCGAGAAAGCCGGCGAAGGCGCCCACGCCGACCACGGATTTCCACAGGAAACCCCAGCCCTTGAATCGGACCCCCAACATCACGATGGGGATGTTCAGGACAATCATGCTGACCCAGATCGGGATACCCAGCTTATGATGCAGGATGATGCCCAGGCCCACGACACCGCCGTCGGCCAATTTGAGCGGCACCAGGAACCCGTTCACGGAAAGGGACATGAGAAGCGCCCCTGCCAGCAGGGGAATCAGCCAAAGCACGTGGGCGCCTCCTTACTGCTTAGGGCAGCGCCGGTTGATCCGACGCTGGCGGTTGTGGGGATACGAGGCGGATGATCCGCGCTGTCTGGTCCCACCGCGGGGTTTCCACCTGCAAACCGAACTGCTCGGCCACGAAGCGCAGCGGGACAACGGTCCGGCCGGCGACGATTGCGGCCGGCTGCTCCAGCCTGAGCGGTACGCCGTTCACGGCGGCCATGTCGCTGTCGATGGCAAGTCTGATGGTAGTCTGCCCCCGACGGGCTTCCACCGTACGGCTCTCACTATACCACTTGATCTGATCGTCGCTGATGCCGAGGGCGCCAAACATCGCCCGGAACGGGACCAGGGTGCGGCCGCTCACGGGGTGCACAAAGGGCTGCACCTCGTCGGGTGCGAACGTGAGCCGTGTGCCGTCGAGGAACAGCTGAACCGGTGCAGCGGGCTCCTGGTGCTGAACACGCAGGACGGAGACGTTGGTCACGACCAGGTTGGTGCCGCTGCCGATCCGGAAGTCGGCGCCGCCGGGCAGATGACCGCCGAAGCGGGCATCTGCCAGTGTGATGTAGGCGGACTTCAAGGCCTCGGAGTTCGTGCGGTTGACCAGCAGGACGCGCTTTCTGGCCACGTCATCGGTCTGGGCGTCCGGCCGGAGCGGATCGAAGGAGTCATACTCCAGGTAGATCGGCGTGAGCCCGGCGTCCAGGTACTGAACGGTCATGGTCACCTTGTTGCTGCCACCGTTGATGTATGTATTGTCCACATCAAAGTAGAAGAAGCATTCCGCTCCGTCCGGTGGGGACGATGTCTGGCGACCGCTGCCTTCCGGAACCGGCTGGCTCTGCCCGTCCGGCTGCTGCACGAGCAGCCGGAGGCCGGACTCCACGTTGGCGGCGCCCAGATTGACCTGCACGTATTGCGCATCGCGGTAATCCTGTGACGCACTCGCAGCGGTGCCGACCTCCGCGCGGGTCGCGGTGCCGGCGCCCGCCAGGGCGAGGATCATCAGGATCGCTGCCGCCCGGCGGCGCAGCGCTGTGACCCTTCGCATACGCTGGGCGTTCACAGCAGCTGCGCCGCTGTGAGGATGTTGCGCAGGGCAGTGCGATCCTTTTCCGGGAGTGGCAGGAGCGGCAGGCGGGGTGCGCCGCCGTACAGGCCGACCAGCTCCATGCCGGCCTTGACCCCGGGGATGCCCATATAGCCGCCGACGGCCTGGTTCACCGGGAGCAGTCGGGCCTGGAGTTCCCGTGCGTTCGCCCAGTCACCCTGCTGGCACAGCCGGTAAAGGGCGACACACTCCCGGGGCGCGACATCCGCCAGGGCGAGCACGCCGCCCGTCACACCGACGCTGAGTGCCGCAAGAAAGGCGCTGCCGGTGCCGACCAGCACATTGAAGCCGGGCCGGCACTTCTGGAGGAACTCCTGGAGTTGAATCACATTGCCGGCGCTATCCTTGATGCCGATGATGTTCGGCTCCTGGGACAGTTCCGCTGCCACATCCACAGGCAGGTCGAAGCCGGTGAACTTCGGCACGCTGTACAGCACGACGGGTGCGGGCGACGCCTTCGCCACGGTGCGGTAGTGCTCAAGCAGCACAGGTCTGGTCATCAGCGGCTTGTAGTAGTTAGGATGCACCACCATCACCGCGTCGGCGCCCAGCTGTGCAGCTTGCTCGGACAGCCGCACCGTCGCCCGGGTCGATTCGCACCCGGTCCCCACCAGCCTCAGCTTGCCGTCCGGCACGGCTTCGAGGCCGGCCTTGATCACGGCCAGCTTCTCCTCATCGCTCAGGTAGACGTACTCACCATTGGAGCCCAGGAGCACAACGCCGTCCACACCTGCGTCGCACAGGCGCCGGATGTTCTCCTGGTATTGGTCAAGCGCCAGGTTGCCGTCGGCATCAAAGGCTGTGGGGACGGGTGGAAAGACTCCGGACAGCTGCAGCATGAGTGCGCCTCCTTAAAGTGGGGAGCCGAAGGAAAACCCGCACCGTTTCCGTCAAGCGGTGCATACTCAAACACGGAAACGGTGGGGGTTTGACGAGGCGAAGTGGGGGCAGGGCGCAGCCGACTGCGCAGCAAACGCCCCGCACACTGAACTCGTTATGTGTGGGGCATTTGCAGCTTGCCCTTCCCACACCCTTCCCCGCCTCAAGCGGACCCGCCAGCCCCGTGAGGTCTGGGCCCTCACGGGGCTTATGCTTGCGGGAGCCTGAGGGCGAGTACGGAACTGGGGAGAACGGCACCCTGTAACCACGAACAAAAGCCCCCGGGGCTACCGGGGGCGAGAGTCAAACACTACTTCTTTGCTGGCTCTTCTTCCTCATCATCCTTCAGGCCCCGCTTGAACCCGCGGATCGAGTCCCCCACGGAGCGCCCCAGCTGCGGCAGCTTGTTCGCGCCGAAGATCAGAATGATCGCCAGAACGATGAGCAGAATCTCACCAACACCCAGGTTTCGGAGCATCTTGTGTCACTTCCTGTCGGCAAAATGGACATTCATACATGAAAGCCACATCAACCACATCAAAAAGTTCGATATGCGACGTAAAATCTCCTGCTTCAACGCTGGCGACGACAGTTATTTTTCTGGGAATTGCAGGGAAATTTCACGTTAAGAGCGAAGGTTTCACTGCTAATGGAAGCAACTGGGTGGAAATGGGGTGGCCACGTGCGCTTCAGAGTTCACGCTGCCGTCTTGCTACTGTTCGCCCTGTGGTTCACGGTCCTGTGGCCTGCCCGCATCGTACGGGCCGACCATACGCCGCAGCACAGCGCCGACATGTCCCGGAGCCGGTATGAGTTGGGGCGTATATACGAGCAGGCCGGCGACCTGACACGGGCCGCGGAGTACTACCAACAAGCACTTGTACTCTGGCCCGACAACACGCCGGCCCGCGATGCGCTCCAGCGGCTACTCGCTGCTCAGAACCCCCGCTCGCCGCTCTGGAACTGGTTCTCCTGGCTGCCCGGGTATGGTTCCGGACAACTCGGTGCGGTCATGCAGTTGATCGGCTGGGCCGTCATGCTCATCCTGTTGCTGATCGTCTCCGTCAAGATGGGCGCCGAAGCCATCCGCCTCACCATCCAGCGTGCCAGGGGCATACCATTGCTGGGGCTCGGGCAGATCAAGGACCCCACCGGCCACCTCCCCGGCCTGCTCCACCAGCTCGCCACGGACATGAACGATGCAGGCCTCACCATCTATGATGAAAAAGGCGCTTCACTGCCGGACTTCAACTTCATCGGCGACTCTGGGTTCGCCGAAGCGAGGCTGGTCATCCGGCTGCTGGAGCTCGTTTATGCCCGGCAGGTGCAGCGCATCAACGTGGACATGTCGCAGGACGACGGGCTGCTCAACGCCGCTGTCTCCCTGACGGACAGCGGGAATGGCTATGTGCGTTACCTGCATGTGGTCACAGTGGACCCCGCCGGCTACAAGGGCCCCGGGGAACTGACCAGGCTCGTTGCCCAGATGGTCGCTAACGCCATCCTGATCGCCCTTTCCCGGTCCCCCAACACCCGGGGCCTGCTGTACCAGCGCATCGGCGACTGGAACAGCGCCCTGCGTGAGTTCCTCCGTGCCGCGGACGAAGCGAAAGCCAAGGGCAAGTGCGTGGCGTACTACCAGGCCTTCCTCAACCTGGGCAACCTCTACAGTTTCCTGGGCATGCAGGACAAGTCAGTCGCGGCTTACAGCGACGTAGCGGAAAAGGCGCAGAACCCCCGCACCCTGGCCCTGCTCCAGGCTGCCATGGCCTGCTCGTATAAGAACTGGGAACTGGCTAGCCCGCCCGACCAGCAGGGCACCTACGAGTGGCTGGCCCAGCAGGCGATCGGCAAGGCGCTGGGGAGCGGGGCGAAAACGCCCCTGGTGTGCTACACAATCGCCTGCTACTACAGCCTGTCCACCCAGATCGAGGAATGCCTGATGTGGCTGAGGGAGGCCGTGGCAGGCGACCTGGCCTACCTGGAGTACGCACAGACGGACCCCGACATGGAAACCTTGCGTCAGTGGCTGGGCGGTCGGTCACTGGGTGAGGCGCTGGGACTGCGCGTGGGGTGAGGCTGGCGGGAGTGGGGTTCTTTTATTGACGCGGATTTGCGGAGTAATCGGATTCCCGGCAGTAGCATGGATTAGTCATCGCAACCATCTAAAGGTCGGGACTTGGGTGTTAAATATATATTTTAAACACCTCAGTCCCGACCTTTAACACGCACACCGAAAGAAAAATCCATTGCAAAATTCGTGTCCCGGTCTG
>JAQBPS010000652.1 GCA_028287415.1 Bacillota bacterium
CGGCCTGCAGGAGGTGGACAACCACTTTGGCGCCCGCAGCAACTTCACGGATGAGGCGGCCTGGCTCGCTTCCTCATTGCACATGCACTACTGCTATGGTGCGAACCTGGACCTGAACCCGCTGGAGCCGGGCCAGGCTCGCCGCCAGTATGGCACGGCTGTCCTCAGCCGGCTCCCGATCCTCAGTTGTCACAATACCCTTCTGCCGAAGACTGTCGCTACGAACGAGCAAAGGGGTTTGCTGGACACGGTGGTGAACGTCAAGGGCGTGCCGGTGCGGGTGTACAACACGCATCTGCAGCCCAACGCCAACGACCGGACGGTCCAGGTGCAGGCGATCATGGAGCAGATCGGCCACCAGCAGGGGCCGCTCGTCTTGATGGGGGACTTGAACGCTACGCCGACTGCCAGTGAGCTAGGCGCCCCTCTATGCCGCTCTGACGGACGCCTGGCAGGCAGCCGGATCGGGCGACGGCTACAGCTACCCGGTTGCGAACCCGCACGCCCGCATCGACGACATCTTCGTCTCCCGGGCTCCGGAGTCGGCATCGGCAGCGGCGAGTAAGGGAGCAGTTCCCGTACCCCTGTCTACTCATGTGAGTGGGCAGGGGGTTTCCTTTTCCCAACCGCGGCCTTTCTCGCACCTACCCTAGGACGCATCCTCACCGTGAAAGTTTAAAACGTGCGCTAACCAGTATTGTCACTGAAGGAAGGTTATTTTAAGTATACCGAAGAATTCCTGATGTGGTTCAACACGCAGGAGGAGGAATTCAGGTGAAAGCCAGGCTGTCCGCGGCACTGATTGCGACCATTTTCACAGTAGCCCTTGCGCTCAACGGATGCAGCTCGAAGTCCAACACTGGCAACGATGCAGCTTCAGCGGCTAAAACTCTCACCATCGCCATTTCCACCGACCCGGGCACCGCCGACGGCCAGATGACCACCGAAGAGTATCTGCTGCCACTCAACCTGTTCGACCGCCTGGTGGAAGTTGAGACCACCGGCCCGGGCCAATCGAAAATTGTGCCCGGCCTTGCCGACAAGTGGGACGTCTCCGCGGATGGGAAGGTCTATACGTTCTCGCTCCACCCCGGCGTCAAGTTCCACAACGGCGAGGTGCTGACCGCCGATGACGTGGTCTACACCTTCGACCGCATGCTCAACCCGAAGACCAAGGCCCTGAACACCGACTTCCTGGACATGATCGACGGCGCCAAGGAGCGCATGGATGGCAAGGCCGATGCGACCAAAGGCCTTCAGGCGATCGACAAGAATACGGTCCAGATCACCCTGGCCGCCCCGTTTGCGCCGTTCCTGGCCGGCCTGGCGACGCCTGGCGTCGGCATCTACAATAAAAAAGCGACCGAAGCCGGCGGCGATAAGTTCGGGCAGGAGCCCGTGGGCACGGGGCCCTTCAGGCTCAAGAAGTGGGAGTACAACGCCGAGCTCGTCCTGGAGGCGTTCCCGGACTATTTCCGCGGGAAGGCCCGTATCGACCAGATCATCGCCAAGGTGATCCCGAGCGCCGATACCCAGCGGCTGGAGTTTGAGGCGGGTACGATCGACGTGTTTGACCTGGATGGCGCCCGCACCCAGATTCCGTACTTCCGCGACAACGCCAAATGGCAGAGCCAGGTGGTCTCCGGTCCACGAGTAGGGACCTACTACTACGCGCTGAACCAGGCCATGAAGCCCCTGGACAACTTGAAGATCCGGCAGGCCATTCAGTATGGCATCAACCGCGAGCTGCTGCTGGAGAAGTTCTACTACAAGACCGGTGTACCCGCCAAGGGCGTCCTGGCCCCCGGCCTGGCCGGCTACAATGCAGCCCTGCCGGGTTTCACGTATGACCCGGAAAAGGCGAAAACGCTGGTCAAGGAATCCGGGGTCGCCAGCCCGACCATTGACATTTGGCAGGTGACCGACAGCGCCGACACGCTGAAGATTAACGAGGCCGTCCAGGCCATGCTCGGTGAGATCGGCATCAAGGTGAACATCAAGCAGGTCGACTCGGCCACCTGGAGCGCATCGCGCAAAACCGGCAACCAGATCGCCATGTACCACTCGAGCTGGTCGGCGGACTTCAACGATCCGGACAACTTCCTTTACACCTTCTTCGCACCCAACAACTCGGTCGCCCGCTCGTTCAACGAGAAGAACGCCAAGGTCTTCGAGTCGCTGGACAAGGCCCGGCAGGTCACGAACATGGCAGAGCGCTACAAGCTCTATCAGGATGCCGAGAAGCTGGTCGTCTATGATGATGCCGCATTCGTGCCGCTCTTCCACCTGGAGCACCTCTTTGTCGTGGCGGCGAAGGTGAAGAACTTCAAGGTCTCCTGGAATGGCTGGAGCAACATGTCCTACTACGGCATCAAGGTCGAGTAGCGGCGTTCGCGATCGGAGGCATTGGCTTGCTGCGTTACATCTTAAGCCGCATACCCGTCACCATTGCCATCATCATCGGCATTACGGCGGTCACCTTCTTCCTGCTGAACGTAGTGCCCGGCGATCCGGTTGCCCTGATGATGAAGGAGCACATCAATCCGGAGACCATCGCACGGGTGCGTAACGAGATGCACCTGGACGATCCGGCCATCGTGCGCTATGGCCGCTTCATGTGGGGCGCTGTGCAGGGGGACCTTGGGCGTTCCTACAAGCTGAACCGTCCCGTAGCGAGTCTGATCATCGGGGCGCTGCCCAACACGCTCAAGCTGACAGCGGCAGCCCTGCTCGTCGCCTGGGTTGTGGGTATTGTGGCAGGCGTGCTCTCAGCGGTGAAGCAGTACTCTGCCGTTGACTACGGTGCGATGGCTTTCGCACTGCTGGGCGTCTCGGTGCCGATTTTCTGGTCCGGTATTCTGCTCCAATACCTGTTCGGGTTGAAGCTTGGGTGGCTGCCGATCTCCGGCATGAAAGACGGGCTGCGCTCGCTGGCCTTGCCTGCCATCGTGCTCGGCTGGGCGTCGGCGGCATCCATTGCCCGACTGACCCGGTCGAGCCTGCTGGAGGTGATGCGGACCGACTATGTCCGCACCGCGTATGCAAAGGGGCTGCGCGACCTGCCGGTCATCATCCGCCACGCGCTGCAAAACTCGCTCCTGCCCGTGGTGACCGTCATGGCGATGCAGATCGCCGGCATGCTCTCCGGTTCCGTCATCACGGAAAGCATCTTCGGGATCGGGGGCATCGGGCGGGTGAGCGTCGGGGCGATTCAGGCCCGTGACATGCCGCTGCTGCAAGGCGCCGTCATCTTTGCCGCGGTGCTGGTGGTCCTGGCGAATCTGCTGGCCGACCTCGCCTACGCATTTTTAGATCCGCGCATTCGCTATGACTGAGGAGGGCTCCACGTGAATCACATGGCAGAGCTCTCCGAGGAGCTGGAATTGCAAGGGACCACGTTCCTGGGAGACGTGTGGACTGCCTTCCGCCGCAACCGGCTCGCCATGGCCGGCGTGCTCCTTGTGCTGCTCCTGTTGATCGTGGCGGTGTTCGCCCCGTGGATCGCCCCGCATGATCCGTACAAGGTGAACCTGACGGACCAGTTCCTGGCGCCGGGTGGCAAGTACTGGCTAGGGACCGATATGTACGGGCGGGATGTGCTCAGCCGGATCATCTACGGTGCGCGCATCTCGCTGGTGATCGGGCTGGTCCCGACCCTCGTGTCGACCGCCATTGGCACCCTGCTGGGCATGACCGCCGGTTATTTCGGCGGCCGCACGGACGGGCTGATCATGCGCCTGGCGGACATCGTGCTGGCGTTCCCCTCGCTGCTGCTGGCGATGGTCGTGATGTACACGCTGGGGGCGTCCCTGATCAACATCTTCATTGCGCTCAGCATCGTCGGTTGGGCGGGCATGGCGCGTGTGGTGCGGGCGCAGACGCTCTCGCTCAAGGAGCGGGAGTTCGTGGAGGCCGCCCGGGCCGCCGGCGTGAAGCCCTGGGTGATCATGCGACGGCACATCGCGCCCAACTGCCTGCCGCAGATTCTGATCCTGATGACCCTGGCCATTCCGGGCGCAATCATGTCGGAGGCGAGCCTGAGCTTTCTGGGCGTCGGCGCTGCACCGCCTACCGCGAGCTGGGGGCTGATGGTCTCCAATGGCCGGGAGTATCTGCTGACGGCGTACTGGAATTCGGTCTACCCGGGCTTCGCCATTCTGCTGACTGTGCTGGGTTTCAATTTCTTTGGCGACGGTCTGCGCGATGCGCTTGACCCGTTCCTCAAGCGCCAGTAAGCGAGGAGCTTATCCATGACATTGCTGGAAGTCAAAGATCTCAAAACGCACTTCTTCGCAGATAGCGGCGCCATTCCCGCCGTCGATGGTGTGAGCTTTTCGCTAGAGAAGGGCAAGACCCTCGGCGTGGTGGGGGAGTCCGGCTGCGGCAAGACGGTCATGTCGCTCTCCGTGATGCGCCTGATCGCTCAGCCCGGCAAGGTGGTTTCCGGGGAGATCCGGCTGGATGGCGTTGATCTGTTGAAGCTGTCCAACGCCGAGATGTGCGACCTGCGCGGTGCCGACCTGGCGATGATCTTTCAGGAGCCGATGACCTCTTTGAACCCGGTCCACCGCGTGGGGGCCCAGGTGAGTGAGGCGATCCGGCTGCACCAGGGGCTGACCGGTGCGCAGGCCAGGGCGAAGGCCTTGGAGATGTTCGAGCTGGTCGGTATTCCGGACCCGGCGCGCAGGATGTGGAACTACCCGCACCAGCTAAGTGGCGGGCTGCGCCAGCGCGTGATGATCGCCATGGCGCTCTCCTGCCAACCGAAACTGCTGATCGCGGATGAGCCGACCACAGCGCTTGATGTGACCGTACAGGCGCAGATTCTCGACCTGCTGCGAGAGCTGCAACGGAAGACGCAGATGGCGATTCTGCTGATCACGCATGACCTGGGTGTTGTGGCCGAAATGGCGGATCAGGTCAGCGTCATGTACACGGGCAAGGTGGTCGAATACGGACACGTGTTCGCCGTTTTCGACCGGCCCCTGCACCCTTACACCCAAGGGCTTTACCGGTCGATCCCATCGATCGCGGATGAGGAACGCAAGCGGCTGCATGCCATCAGCGGGGTGGTGCCGAACCTGCAGCAGATGCCGCAGGGGTGTTCGTTCTGGCCGCGGTGTGAGAAGGCGCACGATGTGTGCCGTGTACGTCGGCCCCCGCTGGTTGAGGCGGAGCCGGGCCACTGGGTAAGCTGCTTCCTGTACGGGGGGGAGGAGGTGGCGGCCAGTGGCGAGTGAAGCGCTGGTGCAGGTGCGGGACCTGGTCAAGCACTTTCCCTATCAGAGGGGGGCGTTCGGGTCGTCCCGCACGTTGTTGCGGGCCGTGGATGGGGTCAGCTTTGAGATTCGCAAGGGTGAGACGCTGGCGGTGGTGGGGGAGTCGGGGTGTGGGAAGAGCACGCTTGGCCGCTTGCTGCTGCGGCTGATTGAGCCGACGGCTGGTGACGTGAGGTTTGAGGACAAGGATGTGCTGGCGTTAGGGGCGGAGGCATTGCGGGCCTTGCGGCGGGACATGCAGATTGTGTTCCAGGACCCCTATGCGTCTTTGATCACTCGGCT
>JAQBPS010000672.1 GCA_028287415.1 Bacillota bacterium
ACCACGGCAATAATGCGTCCCACCGTCGACACCCCCCTCCGCTAAGCCGGGCATTTTGCGCACCCTGACTTGCGACTAACGGATACTGATTCGGCAAACCATATGCCGTTCCTGCACATTACGCCGAGCATTCTCGCCATGCCTCGACGTTCGAATGTTCAACGTGTCATTGCCAGGGCGCGAAAAGGACCTGCCCATACGAGCAGGACCGATAACGCCAGGAAACCCCAGATCAGCCACTTTTACGAAAAATTCAGGACGAATAGAACGCGATTACAGACCATTTTCGGAGACCTTCGCTACCTGTATACCCCAATTACGGAAATGCCCCTGTGGCCCACTGAGGCGCTCGCTGAGGCGTTCGTGACTACAACGGATTCTTCGCCGGCAGTCCCGCTTTGCGCGGATATGTCCTGGCCGTCGAGCGCACCTTCTTGATCCGAATCAGCGTGCGTGACCCGGCATCTTCGGGCAGGTCAACTTCCCGGACCTCGGTCACCTCGCCACCCAACACCAGAATCGCCCTTGCACTACTTTCGAGTTCCGCCTGAGCTGCCGGTCCCTTCATCGCCAGGAATTCGCCGCCCACCCGGCAGAAAGGCAAGCAATACTCGGCCAATACGCGTAATTCCGCAACTGCCCTCGCCACCACCACATCAAACTGCTCCCGGAACTCAAGCTTCACCCCGGCATCCTCGGCGCGGGACCACACCACCTGGTAACTCTCAGGGGCCGCCCCAATTAACGGCAGCACCTCTGCACCGACCGCCTCCAGGAACTTACAGCGCTTGCCCAGGCTCTCGAGCAACACGACCTCAATCCCTGGCACCAGACATTTCAGGGTAACTCCCGGGAAGCCGGCACCAGTGCCGACATCAATCAACCTGTTCCCCGGCTTTAGATCGACCACCGCGAGGGCCGCCGCCGAATCAACCACATGCTTGAGCACCATGTCACGCTCATCCTTGATGGCGGTCAAGTTTACGCTCCGGTTCCACTCCGCTACCATGTCCAGATGCCGCACAATTGCTGTGAGTGCCGCTCCCGACGGTGCCAGCCCGAACTGCCGCAGCCCTTGCTCCAGCAAGGCCAGATTCGCCTGTTCCATTCCGCTCCTCCTAATGACTGCCGCGCCGTTGCTCCAGGTACACCATCAACATGCCAATATCCGCGGGTGATACCCCCGCAATGCGACTGGCCTGGCCGATTGTCTCCGGCCTGATGGCCGCCAGCTTCTCTTTCCCCTCAGTGGAAAGGCCACGCAGCCCGGTATAGTCGAACCACTCGGGAATTCGCTTTGCCTCCAGCCGGCGCACCCGGTCGACCTGCTCGATCTCCTTGTGAATGTAGCCCTCGTATTTGATCAACGTCTCAACTTCCTGCACGACATTGCGGTCGAGGTCGCCACGGCCCACGCCCATTGCCACCAGGTGATCGTAGTGGAGTTCAGGCCGGCGCAGGAGCTGCACGGCCGGCGCCCCGGTGCGGAGCTCGGCAGTGCCCGCTTCACGCAGTACTGCCTGTACTTGTGGCCCCGGCGCCACGACAACCCCTGCGAGCCGCCCATGCTCCTCTGCAATCGCATCACGGAGCCCCTGGAAAACCTCCCACCGCTGATCGTCGACCAGTCCGGCATCGCGGCCCTTCTGCGTCAGCCGCAGATGAGCGTTATCCTGCCGCAGCATCAAACGGTACTCGGCCCGCGATGTCATAATGCGGTAGGGCTCGGGACTGCCCTTTGTCACCAGGTCATCGATCAGCACCCCGATGTAAGCCTCAGACCGGCTCAGTACAAGCGGCTCCCGGCCCTGTACATAGCGAGCCGCGTTCATACCGGCGAGCAGTCCCTGTGCGGCCGCCTCCTCGTAGCCGGACGTGCCATTGATCTGTCCCCCGCAGAACAGGCCGCGCACGCGCTTGGTCTCGAGCGACGGCTTCAACTGTGTGCTCAGCAGGTAATCGTACTCAATCGCATAGCCCGCTCTGAGCAACTCCGCCTGCTCGAAGCCCCGGATGCTCCGAACCGCTTCGATCTGCACTTCTTCCGGGAGACTGGTAGACATGCCGAGCACATACATCTCCGTGCTGTCCCAGGACTCCGGCTCCAGGAATATCTGATGGCTCTCCTTGTCTGCGAAGCGCACGATCTTGTCCTCGACCGAAGGGCAGTACCGGGGCCCCTTCCCCTCGATGGCGCCCGTGAAGAGCGGTGCCCGGTGCAGATTGTTGCGGATGATCTCATGAGTCCGGGCGTTGGTATATGTCAGCCAGCAGGGCAGCTGCTTGCGCGGCTCCCGCGGCGACATAAAGCTGAAGCGCCACGGTTCCGAATCGCCCTCTTGACGCTGCATCGCGTCGTAATCCACACTGCGGCCGTCAATCCGCGGCGGAGTACCCGTCTTGAACCGGCCGACCGCAAACCCGAGCCGCACCAGGTTCGCGGTCAGCCCCACGGCTGGCGCCATGCCGCTGGGTCCGGCCTGCCGCTGCACCTCCCCGACAATCGTCTTACCGTGAAGGTACGTCCCTGTGCTCAGAATCACCGTCTTCGCAGCGAAGAACAGCCCGGTCGCCGTCACAACGCCTTGCACTTGGCCATCTTCCACAACAATGTCCTGAATCATGCCCTGCTTGAGATCAAGGTTGGGGGTCCGTTCCATCGCAAGGCGCATCGTCCATGCATAGGCCCGCTTGTCGGTCTGGGCCCGCAAAGCCTGCACGGCCGGGCCTTTACCGCTGTTCAACAGCCGCATCTGAAGGAACGTCTGATCCGCGGTCAGCCCCATCTGCCCGCCCAGGGCATCGATCTCCCTGACCAGGTGTCCCTTGGCCGGCCCACCAATGGACGGGTTGCAGTTCATCATTGCGATATTGTCAAGATTGGTGGTAAAGCAGGCCGTCTGCAGGCCCATGCGCGCAGCGGCCAGGGCCGCCTCCACGCCGGCATGCCCGGCGCCAACCACAATCACGTCATATGCTTTGGTCAGTCCCATGGCACCCTCACTTTCCGATGCAGAACCGGCTGAAGATCTGATCCAGCAGATCCTCCCCGACGCTCTCTCCCGTGATCTCGCCCAGCGCAACCCAGGCCGATCGAACGTCGATCGAGATCATGTCGGATCCGAATCCGGCGCGGCGTGTTGCCTGAGCAGCCTCCAGGTGTGCGGCTGCCCGCCGCAGCGCCTCCGCCTGGCGAGCG
>JAQBPS010000690.1 GCA_028287415.1 Bacillota bacterium
ACCACGTTCAGGCCGCGCACTTGCGCCTGAAACCGATCCCGGGCGGCCCGGCCCAGCACCTCCAGCACCTCGCTGTACGTCAGCCCGCCCAGGGCGGCCAGGATGCCGGGCTTCAGCAGTTGCTCCGCCTGCGCCGGGCGGAAGCGTTCATAGTAAACGCCATAGCGCTCCGGCCGGATCACCTCGGTCTCCAGGGCGTAGGCAGAGCCGTTGTCGCCCGCCTGCTGCTCCTGGCCCAACTCCGTGTCAGCGGTCTGCTGCACGCGCGCCAGGTGGCTCTCCAGCTCCGTGAGCCGCCGCCGCTGTTCCGCCAGGGCCAAACGCGTTGCCTGGGCGAGCCCCAACGCTGCCGCCCGGGCCAGCATGTCGATCGCGAGCTGCATCACATCGCCCTGGAGCCGCCCCAGGAGACGCATCAGTTCCTTTCGCTTCCCGAAGAGCCCGCCGATCATGCCGCCCTTCTTCTCCAGGGCCTCCCGCTGGAGATCCAGGCGCTCTGCTGCATCCTGCCGGGCCGCCTCATCCTCCATCTGCTGCTGGGTCATCGCCGCCACCATCGCAGCGAGTTCCCCATCCAGCGCGGCCACCAGCGCCAGCGCCGCCCGCACGCCGCGGCCCGATGCCATCTCCTCCAGCAGCGCCGTGATGCGTTCCGGCAGCTCGGCCCGCAGCCGCTCCAGATTTCCCGCGGCCTGTGCCCGCGCACCGGGCAGCGCCTGGGCATCGAAATAATCCTCCTGGTGACGGAACGCAGCCAGAAACTCGCCAGCCGACTTCTCGATCAAGGCCTCGGGATCGAGCGCAAACTCGCCCCCCGTGATCTCCCGCCCCTCCCGCACATCGGTCAGCAGGGCGCGGCTGATCATGCGGTGACCGCCCCGCTCCTCCAGCGATGCGGTCATCAGCCACGCAGCGGCGGCCTGCCCGGCCTCCCGGGGCTCGCCGGCGGCGCCCAGCAGGCGCTCGCGGATCACGTCCCGCAGGTAACGGCGGATGCAGTACCGGGTCAGCTTCTCCTCGGGCACGACCAGGGCGGCGGTCGCCAGCGACGAGATATTGGCCGGACGCTGGGTCTCCGGGCAGGGCGCCAGCCCCATGATCGCCCGGTCGTTCGCCTGCGCCGATGCGAACTTGGCTCCGAAAGGGGAGCCAATCTCCACGGAAAGCTGTTGCGCCGCCATTTCATAGATGTCGGTCAGGTTGCGCAGCGCCCCGCCCTCCTGGTTCTGGTTGTCGATGACGTAGAGAATATCGAACGGACGTGTCTTCAACTCGACGGTCTGGACCGTGCCGCCCAGGTTGTACTGGAAGGTGCGGGCCTCCGGCTCGTCCCAGTAGACCGGCCCGTCTTGCAGGTACTGAATCTCCTTCAGGACGGCGTAGGCGTTGCCCCGGCTCTGCGCATCCAGCTGCTGCCCCCGCAGGGTCGGTGCGAACGCCTCGGGCAGGGCCAGCAAGCCGATCAGGTGGTACTTGAAGGTCCGGAAGACGTGGCGGGCGAGGACCGCCATCTCCAGGAAGGAGCCCGCCCCCGTGCCGCCCGCCACCGATCCGATCAGGTAGATGCGGAACTCCTCGGTCAGCGGCTGCCCGCCGGGTTGAGACGGGATCGCCTGGAGGTCACGTAGCGCGCGCTGAAGCTGTGCACAGATGTTGGATGCATTCAGGTGGAAGGCGACGCGCCCGACGACCGGCATCAGTCCGGCGCCGTTCGCATCCGCCAGCAGGGAGATATCAAGCCGCTTGCCCTGGTGGAGCAGGTGCTGGATGGTCGGGTAGAGCTGCGGCGACTCCAGCACGTTCTCGGGGTTGGCGTAGTACAGCGGGACCCGCTCCCGGGGCTCGAGGGCGGGGAACTGGAGGCTCGCCACCCAGGAGCGCACGTCGGTATCCAGGCTCAGGAATCGGATGTAGGTGGACACCTGCCCCTGCCGGCCCAGGCGCCGCTTCAGCCGCTTGATCACCTCGCAGCCGGTGCCGCCCAGGCCGATCACCAGCGTTCGCTGGAGGTGTGTGTTCGACTCGACCAGAGGGCTGCCGGAATGCTCCGGCAGGTCCGGTGAGGTTGGGTGCGTGAACGCCATCTGTGCACATCCCCTATCGTGCGAAAGTCTGTCCCTTATTGAACCTGACCGGCTTTGCCCGCCGGGCGAGGGCAGCGTTGGCGTAGGTGTACGTCTCGCTGCCAAGTATCAGCTCATCGCCGTGGTAGAGGCGGCCGTCGGCCGGCGGCCGCCCGTTGATCTGGAGCCGCACCCCCGGCGCCGGGTGGATGTAAATGCGTAGCTCACGCCGGGCAAGGCCCAGACCGGCGATGGGCGCCCAGCGGCGGGGGATGAGTCGTGCTTCCAGGGTTGCGAGGGCCGGGGCGGCCATGCCCATGCCGGTGCCCGTGCCCGGCCCCCCCGGCCGCAGCACCGCCGCCCCCGCCCCAGCCCCAGCCCCCGCCCCGATGCGCACCTCCCGCCCGCAGCCGGTCAGGCTGAGGCTCCCGAGCCGTCCGGCCAGCAGCTCGTGGCGGCGCCGGACCCGGCGCCAGCGCCAGGCCCCGAACCCCAGGAGGGCGCCCGCCAGCACTGCCAGCGCCGCTGCCGCCAGCGCCAGATCCCGCAGGCGGTGCGAGTCGGGCGGTCCCGCCTGCGCCGCCGCCCCGCCGGAGATCGGCGGCGTCCCTGCCGGGTAGAGCCGGAACTCC
>JAQBPS010000705.1 GCA_028287415.1 Bacillota bacterium
CAGGCCAGCCTCAAGCAGGCCCAGATCGACATCCAGAGCAACCAGGCCAACCTGGACAACCTGCTCAGCCCCCAGGCGACCGCCGTCCAGGCCCAGCAGCTCAAGCTCGACAGTTCCCGCCTCACCCTTCAGCAACGCCAGAAGGATACGGCCGGGCTGACCGTCGCGGCGCCCGCCAGCGGCGTGATCGCCTCCGTGAAGGTCGTCGAGGGCAGCGACATTGCCAATAATGCGCTCCTCTTCACCATTTACGATGAGTCGACCCCGGCCCTGACCGTCAGCGTGCCCCAGGCTGCCGCGGCAGCGATCAAACCCGGCCAGAAGGTCAGTGTTGAGCTGCCCGGTTTCGGCACCGTTGTGGGCGTAATCGAGGCGCGTGCCAGTGCCGCCAGCCCGGCGGGCGGCAACCGCGACGCCAGTGTTCCCGTCGGCATTGCGCTGCCCGCCCTCCCCGGCGTCCGGGCCGGCATGGTCGGCCAGACGTCGATCGAGGCCACGGGCCTCACCTACCGGATTGAGGCGAGCGGCACGATTGACGACGACGCCGTCGAGGTCCGGGCGCCGATCGCCGCTACCGCCGGCAAAGTAACCGTGCAGGAGGGCGATCACGTCCGGGCCGGCGACACGTTGCTGCGCATGGCCGCGGACAGCCTGGGCGTCCAGGTGCAGCAGGCCGAGAATGATGTGAAGACCCAGCAGCAGAGTCTCGACACCCTGCTCAACCCCGCCAGCGACCCCAGCGGTCAGCTGCGCACCCTGACGACCAAGCTGGACCAGTCCAAGGTGACGCTGGCCAGCCGCCAGCAGGACGTGGCTGACCTCGAGGTCAAAGCGCCGGTCGACGGGGTGATCTCCTCCCTGACGCCGCGCGTGGGCGACCGTATCGATGCGAAGGGTCAGCTCTTCCGGGTGGCGGATTACAACGCGATGCAGATCACCATCGTCGTCGATGAGCTGGATATCGCCAAGGCGAAGGTCGGCCAGACCGCCAGCATCACCCTTGACGCCCTGCCCGGCAAGAACTACAAGGGCACGGTTGTTAAGATCAATCCCGAGGGCATCTACAAGAACGACATCGCCACATTTGAGGTGACCGTGCAGGTGGGCAGTGCCAACGGCCTGCTCGCCGGCATGAACAGCACGGTCAACATGGTGGTGGCGGAAGCGTCGGGGCTTTACCTGCCGGCGCAGGTCGTCCGGGTCCAGCAGGGCAAGGCGATGGTGCAGGTGCTGGAGGGCACCCAGGTCGTCTCCAAGGAGGTCCAGGTCGGCCTGCGCACCCAGCAGCAGGTGGAGGTGCTCGGGGGCCTCAAGGAGGGCGACAAGGTCATCCAGACCATCATCCGGCCGCAGTCGGCGAGCGGCGGCTTCGGGCTCTTCGGCGGCGGCGGCAACCGTAACCAACAGCAGGGCCAGACGGGCGCCCCGGCGGGCGGCGCCGGCAACGCCGGCGCTGGCGCTGCCGGTGGGGCCAACCGCCAGCGCAGCGGGACCACGAATGGCAACGCAAACGGGAGGTAAGGGCCCATGATCACGATTCGCGGCATGACCAAGGTCTACGGCGTCGGCGACACGCAAGTCGTCGCCCTTGCCGGGCTGGACCTGACGGTCGCGGAGGGCGAACTGCTGGCAATCATGGGGCCGTCGGGGTCGGGCAAATCCACCCTGATGAACATGATCGGCTGCCTCGATCGCCCGACCGCCGGCGACTACTT
Source organism: Bacillota bacterium (assembly GCA_028287415.1). Classification (GTDB taxonomy): domain Bacteria; phylum Bacillota; class Sulfobacillia; order Symbiobacteriales; family Symbiobacteriaceae; genus RYN-353. Next base: position 1,716 of record JAQBPS010000705.1, read on the forward strand.
CCTGGCGGGCCGGGAGGTCAGCCGGGTCGACGACAACGAGCGCGCCGAGGTGCGCAACCGGCACATCGGTTTCATTTTCCAGGGGTTCAACCTGCTGCCCAGGCTGACCGCCGTCCAGAACGTGGAGACGCCGCTGATCTACCGGGGCGTTTCGGCCCGCAAACGGCGTGAGCTGGCTCTGGCCGCCCTGATCACGGTCGGCCTCGGCGGCCGGGGGAACCACCGGCCCGCCCAGCTGTCGGGCGGCCAGCAGCAGCGGGTGGCGGTTGCCCGGGCCCTCGCCTCAGACCCGTCGATCCTCCTGGGGGACGAGCCGACGGGCGCCCTCGACTCGAAGACCGGCCAGGAGGTGCTGGGGCTCTTCCAGGACCTGAACCGCCAGGGGCGGACGGTCGTGCTGGTCACCCACGATGAGCGGGTTGCCGCTCACTGCCAGCGAGTCGTACGGCTCGCCGACGGGCGCATTCTTTCAGACGAGCTGAACGCCGAGCCGCTCGATGCCAGGGCGGACCTGGGGGTGGCACGCTAGATGTTCACCCTGATCGAGTCGATCCGAGTCGCCTGGCTCGGCATCGTCGGTAACAAGCTCCGCACCGTTCTCACCATGCTCGGCGTGATCATCGGCGTGGCCGCCGTGATCGCCCTGGTCTCGGTGGGCCAGGGCGCCCAGCAGCAGGCGACCGCCCAGATCCAGGCCCTGGGTACGAACCTCGTGACCGTATCCACCTTCGGCAACGCTTACCGCATCGAGGAGAAGGATCTCCCGGAACTGAAGAACCGGGTCTCCGGCATCGCCTACATGCTGCCGACCGTGATGGCGAGCCAGCAAACGGTCAAGTCGGACACCGGTTCCTACACCGTCGATCTTGAAGGCACGGGAGCCGACTACCCGGCCGTCCGCGAACGGGGCATGCTCCAGGGCGATTGGTTCACTGCCGATGACGTCGCCGGGCGCAGTCGCGTCGCCATCCTGGGCACAACGACCGTCGCCAACCTCTTCGGTCCGGGCGTGAACCCCCGGGGTCAGACCATCCGCTTCCTCGGTCAGTCCTTCACCGTGGTCGGCGTCGCCGAGCCCAAGGGCACCGGCTTCGGCGGCCAGGATCAGGACGACCGGATTTTCGTGCCGTACACGACCCTGGCCCGGCTTGAGGGCCTGCTTCGCATCCCGCAGCTGACGATCAAGACCAGTTCAGCCGACGAGTCGGCAATGGTAACCCAGGAAGTGACCGACTTCTACGCTCAGAAGTTCCGCACCCCCGACGCCGCCCGCGTCCAGAGCCAGGACCAGCTGCTCCAGACCGTCAACAGCACGACCCAGATTTTTACCCTGCTCCTCGGATCGATCGCCTCGATCTCGTTGGCGGTCGGCGGCATCGGGATCATGAACATCATGCTCGTCTCCGTCTCCGAGCGGACCCGGGAGATCGGTATCCGCAAGGCGATCGGCGCGAAACGGCGCGACATACTGCTCCAGTTCCTCGTGGAGTCACTGATCCTCTCCGTCGCGGGCGGCATCGTCGGGATCCTGATCGGCGCCCTCGGGGCGCAGGGCATCTCCAAAGTGATGGCCTTCCCGGCGGTGATCACGAACTCTTCGGTGATCCTCTCATTCGGCTTCTCGGCCGCCGTGGGAGTGGTGTTCGGCTTCTACCCGGCCTACCGTGCCTCAAAGCTGGATCCGATCGATGCGCTCCGGCGTGACTAAATCTTCCTCAGGAGGCCCCAGCTAATGCGTATGCGTAAAGTGATGCTCTGGATCGGGACGGCGGCCATGCTCGTGGCCCTGGTCGGCGGCGTGGCGGGCAGCAGTTCCGCGGCGACCCTGACGAGCGGCCAGTACACCTATGTGATCAACGGTGAAGAGTTCTCCACGTCCGACCCGGTCAAGGTCAGCGCCGGCCTGCTCCTGCCGATCGAGGTGTTTCAGCGCTTCGGCATCACCGTCAGCACCCCCCTGACTCGCAGCGTCGGTCTGAAGAAGGCTTCGGTGACCGCGACGATCACCCTTGGCGATACCACCTTTGACCTGAACGGCCAGCCGGCGGCGATGGACTCCGCACCGATGCGACTGAACGGACATCTGTTTGTTTCGGCGGACCTGCTCAAGCACTTCGGGATTGAGTTCAACCAGGACGGCACCTTTGTCGTGCTGCGGGACTTCACCGAGGGGATGCCGACGGTTCAGACTACGAGCGACGACGAGTTCAACCACCTGAAGGATGGGCGCACGTTTAACGCCTCGGTCAAGGCCGACTCCGGCATTTACCTGAACACGGACTTCACCCTGCTCAGCCCGGACTTGCTGGCTGCATCTTCCCTGGACATTAACTATGGCACCCGGGCCCGGCTTCAGAGCATGAGCCAGACCAACACGCTCGTGCTCGTCAAGCTGTCGAACACCGCGTACAAGGCGGGTGCGATCACCGCCAACGGCTTCTTCCTGGTGGATGAGCAGCGGCGTCAGTATGACCTGACCGCCACGCTTGATACCGGTGCCGGCCCGATTACCGCCAAGATCTCGCCGGCGGCGGACCGCACCGGCGTGCTGATCTTTCCGAAGGTCAGCAACACCGCCACCCAGCTTCAGATCTACTATGATGCCAACGGCGCCACCCTCGGCCTGTTCTCCCGGATTCGGTAAAGCATCGGGACAGGCGGTCTA
>JAQBPS010000714.1 GCA_028287415.1 Bacillota bacterium
TGAGGTGAAGGTATGAGCAGGCTCGCGAGAACCATAGGGGCAGGCGTGGCCGCGGCTATACTTGCAGTGCTTGTGCCCGGGACCTCCCACCCGGCGGGGTCGGTGGCGGCGGTGCCGCTTCCTGTGCTGTCGATACCGCCAGCGGTCGCGGCTGCTGCACAGCGTGCAGCCGCAGCCGGGCAGCCATACCTGGACATGGAGATGCAGGTGGCAGCCCCGGCCGACATGGTGAAGCTGAGACAGGCCGTCGCTGATGCCGGCGGGCAGATGATAACCACGGAGGGCGCCTATGCGAGGGTCAAGCTGCCACCGGCGGCGGCGGAGACTGTGCCCTATTCCGCCCCGGTTGTCGCCGTTGGCGTTAACGACACGGTCAGCGTCGAGGCACGCGCTGCCGCCGCCACCGCGGACCAGCCAGTGGCCCCCGCCGATGCCAGCCAGCTGGCTGCCGCCAGCATGGATCCGATCGGTGCGGCGGCTTTTCGCGCTCAGCGCGGTGTGGATGGCAACGGTGTGGTGGTAGCCGTGATCGACTCGGGCGTCGACCCCGGGCACCCCAGCCTGCTGCGGACGCCCGCTGGCCAACCGAAGATCATCGATTGGAAGGACTTCACGGGCGAGGGTTATGTGGAAACCTCCCGTCAGGTATCATGGGGCGCCAGCTATACAGCGCCGGACGGCCGCCGGTACCTGCTGCCCGCCAAACCCGGCCCGAGCCAATCGGCCCGCTTCGGGTACTGGGATGAACTCAACCTCAGCGGCTATTACTTGAACCGCGACCTCGACCGGAACGGCCAGCAGACGGACCGCTTCGGCGTGCTGCTGGTTGATGCGAAAGAGACAGGCCGCTATGATACCGTCTATGTGGATACCAACAATGACGGCAGCTTTGGCGATGAACAACCGCTCAAGCTCTACCGGGACAGCCTGGCGGTGGCGCACATGGGGGGCACGTCGCAGGCTAGTCAGCAAATCAACTTTGTCGTCGCAGATGTCGCTGCTGACGGTACGAACGTGACGCTCGGTTTTGATGGCTATGGCCATGGCACGCAGGTGGCGGGCGTACTTGGCGCCTATCAGCCCGGGGGCTTCACCGGTGTGGCCCCCGGCGTGCAGATCATGGCGCTGAAAGCGCTGGGCTCCTCCGGCGTCGGCGACTGGTTCGCAATCAAACAGGCGATTCGCTACGCTGCACAGCATGGCGCGAACATCATCAATATCAGTGTGGGCGGCCTTGCGGAGGCAGCCGCCCATGACGCCACCGCTTCCGAGTCCTTGAACGACATTGCCCGGACGTACGGCGTTCTGATTGTGATGGCCGCCGATAATACCGGGCCTGGCCTCTCGAGCGGGGCGACCCTCGGCAACCCGTCCGAGGTCATGGCGGTCGGCGCCTACTACTCGCCGGAGATGTGGAAGCGCGACTTCGGCTGGGTTGTCCCGCACGAGACGATCTGGTCGCAGTCGGGTATGGGACCCCGTTCGGACGGCTCCTACGTGCCCAGCGTGGTGGCGCCGGGCGGCAGCCCGACCACATCCCCCTATTGGATCCACAACACGGGCTACACCACCGCAGTTGGGACCAGCATTGCAACGCCTCATGCGGCAGGTGTGGCCGCCCTGCTCATGGCCGCAGGCAAAGCCGCCGGCACGAACCATGACTACATGAGCGTCAAGCGGGCGATCGAACTGGGGGCCCGCCCCATCCCGGGGTTCCAGGTGTACGAGCAGGGCCACGGGCTGATCACGCCTGCGATCGCCTTCAGCCATCTCCGGCAGATCAACTCGGTGCCGGCCCTGAAGGCCCGCGGCGCGGATGGCGGGGGCGGGCTCCTGGCGCGATCCTATCAGCCGGGCAGCAGCGCCTTCTGGCTCACTAACCTGGACAATCAACTGACCCGGGTGGGCATTTATACCGGCGAACCGTGGGTGACCCCAGCCTTCAGTTCGCTCACGCTGCCACCGGGCGTTCAGCGTGAGCTGCCGCTGCAGTTTACACCCCCCCAGACGCCCGGTGTGTACAGTGCCTTTGTCACGGTGACGCACCCGAATAAGTACGGGCCCAGCCTGATGATCCCGATCACCTACGTTCGCCCCATTCAGCTCGCCAGCGCCCCTGCGAATACGTACACAACCAGCCAGGAGCTGGAGGTCGGACGCTACCAGCGCTTCTTCTTCGACGTGAAGCCGGGCACCGGCAGCCTGAATGTTACCACCCGGGTGGGGCTGAAGCAGGGGCAGGTCCAGGGCACCGTCCAGGTGCACGTGCTGCGGCCTGACGGACAGGCGCTGCATACGGCAAAGATCGGTGCGGATGGCCAGGGCCTGACGTCGCTGCTGAACACAGACAACCCGGTTGCAGGCTCCTGGGAGGTCGTGGTGACCGCATTCCCCGATGCGAGTGGTGCGCATCTGACCGCGGCTTACACGCTGGAAGTTGAGAGCCAGCCGGGGGCAATGGCACAGGTGCCGGTGCAGCTGTCGGTACCCGCAGGCTCGACCACCACCCACGCAATCAAGATGACGAATGTTAGCCCGCGCCTGACAGGGCAGGTGGCGGCGCTCGGCCTCTCCAGGCTGAATCCGGCGGATCCCTGGAATGCCGGGCAGCCGTGGCAGGTGATCCAGGGAACCCAGA
>JAQBPS010000715.1 GCA_028287415.1 Bacillota bacterium
CATGGCGTACGCCTTCGAGAATCCGGAGATCGTGATCGTGCGCTCGGGGGCACACCGGCCGGGACTTATATGCGGCGCATCAAAAATGATCTGCTCGTAAATCTCGTCGGAGAGCAACCACAGGTCGTGCCGCCGGCAGAAGGCGACCAGCTCGTGGATCATGGCCTCCGGGAAGACGGCTCCGGTCGGGTTGCCCGGCGTATTGATCAGCAAGGCCTTCGTGCGCGGGGTGACCAGCCGCTCCAACTCTGACACGTCAGGGAGAAAGCCAGCCTCCGGCGCCAGCGTGTAGTGGGCGGGGATTCCGTGCAGCAGCCGGACCGTCATCTCGCCGTTGGGCCAGGAGAGCCCGGGCATCAGCACCTCATCGCCGGGATTGATCAGGGCCATCAGTGCGGAGGCGATGCCGGTGACGGCGCCGGGATGGACGCAGACCTGCTCGGGCTGCACGGACATGCCATTGTAGCTGCCCATTTTCGCAGCGATCGCCGCCCGCAGCTCCGGGATGCCGGCGTTCGCCGTATATTTGTGGAAACCGTCGCGGGCTGCCGCAATGGCCGCTTCGACAATGTGCGGCGGGGTCAGAAAATCGGGCTCGCCTACCTCCAGGTGAATGCAGTCCGGCACTTGCCACGCCAGGTCCATGATCACCCGCACCCCTTGCGGCGGCAATGACGCAGGCACGTTTGCCAAGGGCTTCACGTCAGCGGTCCCCTCCCTATCTTTCGCGTAGTTGATATTTTCGGTAAGGGAGTACAACTGCCCTGCTCGATAAAGCGGCCCTGGGGGCAGCATTCAACTAGAGGAAAAGATTAACCAACACAGAATATACGATTAAATGCCGATTGACGGGGAGAGCACGTGATGGCGAAGGGGGAGTCGGCGATGGAGCGGGCATGGCTGAAGCATTATCCCGAGGGGGTCCGCGGACACCTGGATTATCCGGCGGTACCGCTGTTCCGGTTGCTGGAGGAGAGCGTTGCCCGGCATCCGGAGCGCACGGCTGTCCGCTTTTACAGCCACACGCTGACCTACCGCCAGTTGCTGGGGGCGGTGAATAAGTGCGCCAACGCGCTGCTCGCCATGGGTGTCGGTGAGGGCGACCGCGTCGCGGTGATGATGCCGAACTGCCCGCAGTACGTGATCGCCTACTTCGGCATCCTGAAGGCCGGTGCGATTGTCGCACAGGCTAACCCCCTCTATGTGGAGCGTGAGATCGAGCACCTCATGAACGACTGCGGCGCCCGGGTGCTGATCTGCGCGGACGTGGTCTACCCGCGGGTCGCGGCAGCGATGCCGAACATCACCGGCCTCAAGCAGGTGCTTGTCGCCAGGCTGAAGGGGGATGTGCCCCTGGGCGAAGGGGCGGTCAGCTTTGAGGCGACCATAGAGGGCGCGCCCCATACGGACCCCGGCGTGGCGGTCAGCCATGAGGCGATTGCCGTGCTCCAGTATACCGGCGGCACCACCGGCGTCTCCAAGGGCGCCATGCTCACGCATCAGAATCTGATGGCCAACGTGATGCAGATGGCCGCGTGGGCCATGCCGATGGCGGCCCAAATCGGGGAGGGCCGCATGCTCACCGTGCTGCCGCTGTTCCACGTCTACGCGATGACGGTCTGCATGAACTACGGGCTCTATGCGGGCATGGAGCTGATCCTCCTGCCCAAGTTCGACCTGAACGAGGTGCTCGAGACGATCAGGCAGACGCAGCCGACGCACTTCCCCGGCGTGCCGACCATGTACGTGGCGGTCAATTCGCATCCCCGGGCCGAGGAGTACGGAGTCTCTTCCATCAAGCTGTGTAACAGCGGGGGGGCGGCCATGCCGGTCGAGCTGATGCGGGCCTTCGAGCACCGGTTCGGGGCCACCATCTGCGAGGGGTACGGCCTGTCCGAGACATCGCCCATCACGCACGCCAACCCCGTCACGGGCCTGCGCAAGCCGGGCTCCGTCGGCCTGGCGATGCCGGATACGGACTGCAAAATTGTCGATGTCGAAACCGGTACCCGGGAGCTGCCGCCGGGCGAGAGCGGAGAGTTGATCCTGCGGGGGCCACAGGTGTTCGCGGGCTACTGGCAGATGCCGGAGGAGACCCGCAACGCCCTGCGGGAGCTGAACGGGGAGACCTGGTTCTACACCGGGGACATCTGCCGCACGGATGAGGACGGCTATGTCTATGTGACGGACCGCAAGAAGGACATGATCATCGCGGGTGGTTTCAATATCTATCCGCGTGATGTGGAGGAGGCGCTCTACCTGCATCCCGCGGTGCAGGAGGCGGTGGTGGCGGGCATGCCGGATGCGTACCGGGGCGAAACGGTGAAGGCCTACGTGGTGCTCAGGGCGGGGCAGAGCCTTACCGCCGGGCAGCTGGAGGCGCACTGCCGGGAGCATCTGGCGGCGTTCAAGGTGCCCCGGTTCTATGAGTTCCGGGAGTCGCTGCCCAAGAGCGCCGTGGGCAAGGTGCTGCGCAGAGTGCTCCAGGAGGAGGAGCGGCGTAAGCTGGCAATGGCGGATTGAAGTCGCAGTGAAAAGGACCTGGCCGTCGGGCCGGGTCCTTTTCGCTGCCCGGACATGCCCGGACCGCATTTGCGTGATGCCAACAAGTGATTTGCCATCTTTCGTGCACCGGTTCACAATGAAGATGAGAAAGCATCGGAAGGGGGAGGTACTCATGGCGGCAACCACTGCAACGGTGATCGTCGTGGGCGGTGGCATCGGTGGCGCGACCCTGGCGCTGGCGCTGGCCCGACGGGGCATCGACGTCGCGGTGATCGAGCAGGCGGCGGCTTTCAAGCCCATCTACAAGGGCGAGTACCTCCAGCCCGCAAGCCTGGAGACATTCGCGGCCCTGGGGCTGACGGATGCGATCCGGGCTGTCACCTACCCCGTGTACGTCACCCGCATTGGCACTGACACCGGCGAAACGCTCATGCAGATGGAGATGCGGGAGCTGGGCGAGTTCGAGGGGCGCAACGGGCACCACCGGCAGATCCAGGGCGCCGTCCTGCACGCGCTGGCCGCCCTGCCGAACGCCACAATCCAGATGGGCGTCCGCCTCACCGGCCTCCGCCGGGAGCGGGATGGCTGGTCGCTGACCACCAGCGCCGGGGAGATGCGGGCCCGCGTCATCGTCGGTGCGGATGGCCGTCGGTCTGCCGTGCGCAAGCTGCTCGGCATCGCGGCGGCGGAGCGGCCCTACCCCGGGGCCGCCCTCGCGGTCACCGTTGACCTGCCGGCTGAGGCGGAGCACACCTTCCACCAGCTTTTCGGCGGGCAGGACAGCGCCTACTACTTTCCGCTGCCCGATCGCCAGGCCCGCCTTTACCTGGGCCTGCGGACGGACAGTGAATACGACCACCTGCGGGCCCAGCCGGACGGCGGGCTCGCACACTTGAAGGAACGGCTCGGGCTCTATTTCCCGGTGTTGCGACCGGAGATCGCCGGCATCGACTTCCTGCATGCCGTGCAGGTGATCCCGTCCTACTACCTGATGGATGAGCGCTGGGTGACGGAT
>JAQBPS010000718.1 GCA_028287415.1 Bacillota bacterium
GCACGCGCGAGCGCCACCCGCTGCTGCTGTCCGCCGGACAGTTCATCGGGCAGGTAATCGGCCAGCACCTCAATCGCCAGCTTTGCCAAAATCCCGCGCACACGGCGCTCGCGCTCTGCCTTCGGCAGGTCACGGGCGCCGAGTCCATACGCCACGTTCTCGGCGACGGTCATGTGCGGGAACAGGGCATAGTCCTGAAAGACAAAGCCGATCTCCCGGCGCTCCGGTGCCACATCGACCTGTGCTGACCGATCGAAGAGGACCTGATCCGCCAGGGCGATCTGTCCGGCATCGGGCGTGAGCAAGCCCGAGAGCAGCCGGAGCGTCGTGCTCTTGCCGCAGCCGCTGGGCCCGATGATGGCCAGGGTCTCCTGCCCGAGGCGCAATGACACTTCCAGCGGGAAATCACGCAGAGACTTCGTCATCGTGCATGTGAGCATTCGCCATCACCCCTTTCCGGCGGCGCCGCCTGCGGATCTCAGGCATCATTTCAACCAGCTTCACACTCAGCAGCAGGATGAAGCTGACCGTGAGCAGGAGCACGGACATCGCAATCGCCAGGTCCAGATCAGTTTCGAGGGCCGTGTAAATGGCCAGCGGCAGCGTCTGGGTCTTGCCGGGCAAGTTGCCGGCGAACATCAGCGTGACGCCGAACTCAGCCAGCGCCTTGGCCCAGCTGAGCACCAGCCCGGAAATCAGCCCCGGCGCCGCCAGCGGCACGATCACCTTGAAGAACGTACGCCCGGGTGAGGCGCCCAGCGTGCGCGATGCCTGCACCAGGCTCTGCGGCACGCCGGCAAAGGCCGTTTTGCCGGCCTGAATGAAGAAGGGCAGCGCGATAAACGCCTGGGCGAAAATCACCGCAGGCGTGGAGAAGCTGATGCTCACGCCAACCGACTCCAGCCAGTGACCGAACAGCCCCGGGCGCCCAAAGACCAGTAGCAGGCCAACGCCGGCAACCGTCGTCGGCGTGACGATCAGCATCTGTAGCAGTACCTCAATCAAGCGCTTGCCATAGAACTCGGACGTGCCCAGCAGATACGCGATCGGCATGCCGATCAGCACGACCACCGCCAACGAGGCAATGCTCGTCGTCACACTTAGATAGAGGGCATCGAACGCGGCGGGTGTCTGTAGCTGTTGCCAGATCTGCGCAAAGCCCAGGTGAATCGCCAACATGACCAGGGGCAGGAACAGAAAGGCAAGACCGATCGCCACGGTCAGAATCAGCCCAAGCTTGCTTAGCGCCCTGCTCACTTGCCCATCTTCGCTTTCTGGGCCACGGTCACGAACTGATACTTGGCCATGATCGCCTGCCCCTCATCCGAGAAGACGAAGTCCACCCACTGCTTGGCCCACGTCGGGTGCGGCGCCCTGGTCAGCACGGTGACCGTGTTGGTCGAGAGCACGTTGAACTGATCAGGGACGGGGATGACGGTCACACTCGCAGCCATCTTCGGGGTCACATCCGTAACGTAGGCGATCGAAACGTCCGCCTGGCCGAGGCTGACACGGGAGGCGACTTTCTTCGTGTCGGTCTCCAGGGACGCGACGTTGGCCAGGACCTTCGCCTTGTATGTGGGGCCGTACTCCTTGCTGGCGTTGTCGAGCACCTGACGGGCATAGTAGCCGATCGGCACTTCGGGGACACCGACGACCAGGCGGTAGTGCTTGTCCGCCAGGTCTTTCAGCGAGGTAATCTGCGCAGGGTTATTCTTGGGCACAAGCACCGCCAGACTGTTGAACGAGAACGGCTTCTGGTCCGTCGCCAGCCCCTGCTTGATGACGGCGTCCATGTGCTCGAGGCTCGCGGAGGCGAAGACATCCGCCGGCGCTCCCTGTTCAATCTGGGTGCGGATGATCTGGCTGCCGGCGAAATTCAGGGTCACTTTCACCCCGGGGTTCTTCCGCTCAAATGCCGTCTTCATTTCCGTCCAGGACTCGGTAAGCTGGGCGGCCGCGAAGACAGTGACTTCCTTGGGCTCAGCCGCGCCTTGACCGGCCGTTCCCGCTGAGGATGTTTTACCACAAGCCGCCAGCACGACGGTAATGAGGACAAGACTAATCGCTATAACAGTGCGCTTCACGTGGATGAGGTCTCCTTTGCCTGACACATTACTTTCCCAGATGGCGGACAGAGACAACGGTATCATTCCAGGCCTGTCCGCCGCCGACGGGGTCTGCGACGCTTGGAATCAGCGGATTCGGGTTATAGCCGTGCCCCTGGGCGACCGGACCATATTGCGAGTGACCGAAGCTGGCGGAGATGGCGACCACTTGCGGGTGGATCCCTTCGGTCAGGTAAGCCCGTGCCTCCAGGGTGACGGGTGCTTTTGCGCGCGCGCCGTCCCCGTCAAGCAGCGGGCGCGGGAGCGCTGAGATCGCCACCCGGTCCCCGTCGGCAATCCCCAGTTCGGCCGCCGTGGCGGCGTTGATCCACACCGGGTTGTCATGGACGATCTCTGCCAGCCATGGCTGATTCATCGTCCGCGACTGGGTATGGACGTTCCACTTGAAGGAGGTCAGGACGAACTCGCCCTGCCCAAGTAGCCGGTGGGCGGGAATGGGGATATAGGCGGGCAACGGGGGGCGTGGCGCCGTAAATGCCTCCCCCATCTCGTTAATCAGCGGGTTGTAAATCTGCAGCTTCCGGCTCGGCGTCTGGAACCCACGATAGACCGCATCGCCGACACGCAGCCCGATGGGCTTCAGGCTGCCATCCAGCCCCGGACGACTGACGACGCCAGTCTCAGGGTCTGTGACAGCGCCCGCAAGCTCCAGTTCCGGGACCGGCCGCCTGTAA
>JAQBPS010000744.1 GCA_028287415.1 Bacillota bacterium
ATCGAGGCGATGATGAAGGACGGCAAGGCGCTCCAGGCCGGCACCTCGCACTTCCTGGGTCAGAACTTTGCCAAGAGCTTCGAGATCAAGTTCCTCGATAAGGACAACCAGCAGAAGTACGTCCACACGACCTCCTGGGGCGCATCCACCCGCCTGATCGGTGCGATGGTCATGGTTCACGGCGATGACCGGGGCCTGGCGGTGCCGCCGCGGATGGCGCCCGTCCAGGTGATCATGATCCCGGTGGGGCCGCCCAAGCTGCGTGAGAAGGTAATGGCGAAGTTCGACCCGACCTTCGACGCCCTCAAGATCGCCGGGGTCCGGGTGAAGAGCGACCTGCGCGATGAGACCCCGGGCTGGAAGTTTAACGAGTGGGAGATGCGGGGCGTCCCCATCCGGCTGGAGATCGGCCCGCGCGACGTCGACAATAATCAGGTCGTCCTGGCCCGGCGGGACACTGGCGAGAAGATCACTGCACCCCTGGACGGCATCGTCGACACGATCAAGACGCTGCTTGATGAGATCCAGGCGAACATGTATCAGAGGGCGGTCGAATTCCGGAACGCCAACTCCCACCTGGAGCTGGAGACGCTGGCGGACCTCCAGGCGCACATCGCCAAGGCGGATGCCGAGAACGGATACGCCGGCTGGGCGCTGTTCGGCTGGTGCGGCAGCGACGAGTGTGAGGCGAAGGTGAAGGAGGAGACCAAGTTCACCTCCCGGAACATCCCCTTCGAGCCGCCGGTCACCAAGCACAAGTGCGTTACCTGCGGCAGCGAGGCGAAGCACACGGTCTGGTTCGCCCGGGCCTATTAAGAGCGGATCAGTGCGGGGCGCCCTCCACCGGGGGCGCCCTGTTCCTGTTCTAGACGGGCCCTCGCGTGGATAGGCTTGTGGGGCAAGCTTATCGTGAATCGGGAGGGAAGGACTGTGCGCAAGCGTATCCCGGTCCTGGTGTGTGCGCTGATGATCGGTGCCCTGGCTGTGGCAGGGTGCGGCACCCAGCAGGATGTGAAGAGTTTAGCCGACACGGCTGTGGCCACCGTGCTGCGCACTCCGATGATGGCCGTCATGCGCCAGCAGGAGGAGATGGTCAGGCAGCTGGAGGCGGGCAACGTGAACGGTGCCAGGGCGTCGTACCTCGCCCTTGCCGATGCGTTCAGCAAGGTGCTCGGGCCGGTCAGGACGATGGACCCCGGGCTGGCCGGGGAGATGGAGAATGCGAACACGGCCCTGAAGGAACTACTGAAGCAGCAGGAGCCGGACCGGGCGGCGATTGGTAAGCAGGCGCAGATTCTGAGCAGCGCCCTGCGCCGGGCCGCGGATGGCATCGGCATCTCCCTGGTGGGGACGGCAGGCGCACAGGTGGGGACCGCCGGGGGCACTGTGAAGGCGGGAACGGCGGCTGCCGGGGCCAAGGCGGGAACGGCGGGCGCCGGGGCTAAGGCGGGTACGGCGGGTGCGACGGGCGCCGGGGCTAAGGCGGGAACGGCGGGCGCCGGGGCTAAGGCGGGTACGGCGGGCGCCGGGGGCACTGTGAAGGCGGGTACAGCGGGCGCCGGGGCGCCGACCGGCACGAACGCCCCAACGCCGGGCACCGTCGCTCACACCAAGGAGCAAACCGTCGAAGTGCGGGTGAACGAGTACCGGTTCACGCAGCCCAAGATCAGCGTGAAGAAAGGCACTCGGGTCACCATCAAGCTAATCAACGAGGGCACCGAAAAGCACGAGTTTGAGTTGGATGCGTTCCACTTCGAGATCAAGCCGATCGCCTCCCGCACCAGCGCACAGGCCTCCTTCGTGGCAGACCGCACGGGGAGCTTCGAGTTCGCCTGCCATGTTGACAGCCATTACCAGAAGGGGATGAAGGGCATCCTGGAGGTCGTCAATTAGGGTTGCTGACAGGCGCCCGCCGCAACTGCTAAACGCCAAAACCGCGCATCCTAGCGGCGGAGGTGGGAGGCCATGAATGTGGCCACGTTTTTACTGCGGCAGCTCGCCGCCTGGGGTGTGAAGCGGGTTTACGGCGTTATTGGGGATGCGATTATCCCACTGATGGACCAGTTCTCCCGCCAAACGGAACTCCAGTTCATCCCGGTGCGGCATGAGTCGGCCGCCGGCTTCATGGCCGCAGCCGAAGCGAAGCTGGACGGCTCGCTGGGCGTCTGCATTGGTACGAGCGGGCCGGGGCTGGCGAACCTGATCAATGGCATCGCCGATGCCTACGCCGACCGGGTCCCGCTGCTGGTCGTGAGCGGTCAGGTGGCATCCGACAAGGTGGGCAGCGACACAAAGCAGTATGTCGACCAGCAGGCCATGGTGCAGTCGCTGGCGGGCTACTCGGCGCTGCTGGCGGGGCCCGGCGCTCTGCCGGCGGCGCTGACGCAGGCGCTCAAGGTCGCCATCGGCGAGGGGCGGGTCGCCCACCTGAGCGTGCCCAAGGACTACTGGATGGCCGATGTGCCGGCTGAAGTGCGGCCGCCGGAGCCCTTCCTCACGGCGCCGCCTGTGGTCGAACCCGGTGCGCTGGAGGCAGCGGCCGCCATGCTGCGGGCGGCGCGGCGCCCGCTGATGCTCGCCGGGCACGGCAGCCGGCCGGGAGCGGGCTCCCTGCTTGAGCTGGCAGAGACGTGGGGCGCCGGCGTGATGCTGGCGCTCGGCGGCAAGGGGATGGTGCCCGGCGACCACCCGCAGGTGCTGGGCGGGGTCGGACAGGGCGGGAGCATGGCCTCCCACCGGGCGCTGGCGGCGGCTGACCTGCTCTTTGTCGCCGGTTCCAGCTGGTGGCCGGCCAAGTATATGCCACAGCAGATCAAGCTGGTGCAGCTGGACCGGTCGGGCGCGAACATCGGGCTGCACCACCCCGTTGACCTGGGGCTGCCAGGGGAGAGCGGGGTGGTGCTGCCCGAGCTGCTGCGCGCACTTCAGGCTGACCCGGGCCTAGAGCGCAGCGGCTGGGTCGACTCGTTGTCAGGCTGGAAGCGGGAATGGCAGGAGACCCTGGCAGCGGAGGCCAGGGCCGGGGGCGGCACACCCGCCGACGCCCGAACCCCCGCCGGCGCCGACGCAGCGCCCCCCGCCAGTGCCCCGACCCCCGTCCACCCCGCCGCCCTCGTCCAGGCCATCGAGCGAGTCGCAGCCACCGACGCCATCATCACCCTCGACACCGGCGAGCACCTGCTCTGGTTCAACCGCCACTTTGCCGGGAACGGCCAGCGCATCCTGTTCTCCGGTACGTGGCGCTCGATGGGCTTCGGCCTGCCCGCCGCCTCCGCAGCCAAGCTGTGCCGGCCGGACGCCCCGGTCATTGCCCTCGTCGGCGATGGCGGCCTCACCACCCTGCTGGGCGAACTCGCGGTGCCCATTCAGGAGGGCCTAGCCGTCACCGTTGTCGTCTCGCGTAACGGTGCGCTCGGCCTGGAGGCCCACAAGGCCCGGTCCGAGGGCTTCCGCCCGTTCGGCCACGAACTGCGCAATCCCGACTTTGCTGCGGTCGCCCGGGCTTTCGGCTGGCACGCCTGGCGGGTCGACCACCAGGCCGAACTCGACGGCGCCCTGAGCGCGGCCGTCATGTCCGGCGGCCCCGCCCTGGTCGATGTCCATACCGCTAACGACCCCGCGCTGTTCCGCCCTGGAAATTTGTCCCCGGCGAAAGGGTGAATATGGTCCGGGTGCGCGAGCATCCTAGAGGAGCGTGCAGCCGCGCTGCAACGAGTAGATGGGAGGCGTCGCTTATGTACCAGCAGGTTATGGACATGATTCAGAGGCTGATTCAGTCTGAGCAGCAGAACCGCCAGGTCGCGGGGCAGTTGTCCCTGACCGCCCAGCAGGACGTCCGCTTCCTCAGCCAGCTCCTCCAGACCGCGCAGCAGGATCGCGAGATGCTGCAGCGTCTTCAGCAGACCGCCGAGCAGGATGTCGACATTCTTCAGCAGCTGATCCGCACGGCCCAGCAGGATGCGCAGGTCAGCCAGGTGCTGGAGCAGCGCGAGGCGATGGCTGCCCAGGGGTTTGCCACCGCTTCGCAGGCGATCAGTTCCGCCGCACAGGTTGCGCAGCAGGCCGTCGCCGGCGACGGCATGGGCCGGGTCGGCGGCTTCCGCCCGGACGGCTTCGTGGGTGGGATGGCGGGCGCCGGCATGCCCCGTATCGATGGTGGCATGGCGAGCGCAGGTGGCATGGCGAACGCAGGTGGCATGGCGAACGCGGGTGGCATGGCGAGCGGTGGTGGCATGGCGAGCGGTGGTGGCATGGCGAACGCTGGTGGCATCCCTCAGTAGCCCCGTCCGCCTGGGTTGTCCCGCAACAGGCGCTCCCCGGTCGGGGCGCCTGTGACGGCCCGCCCCGCAGAGCCGCCATGCGCGAGTGCACGAGCTGCGGCGCATGCGTGTCTGTCATACAAAACCGGCAAGCCGTGAAGCGGGCTTGCCTCTTTGTTTTTGGACAAGCAATGTGCTACACTTTCAGGAGAAAATTGGGCATATAAATATGTCAGAACATTGTCGAATCTGGTTGGATGGTTCGCCTGGGATACAGGAGGAAAATCGCTTGAAGAGCAGAAATAAGAGTAGAACGGATCACCCGCGCTGCAAACGGTTACAAAAGTGCGGTTGCTGTAACCGGAACGGAGGTAGGTTCTGATGAAAGTGGCCGCGGTAATCCCCGCGTATAACGAAGAACTCACCATTGGGGACGTGGTATCCACCCTCCGCCAGTGCGAATTGATCGACGAGGTGCTGGTGGTCAGCGACGCCTCTGAGGACCAGACGGCGACCATCGCAAGCGCTGCCGGCGCCCGGGTGCTCGAGCATGAATCGAATCAGGGCAAGGCCGGTGCCATGAAGACCGGTTTTGAAGCGACCGACGCCAACGTTGTCCTCTTTCTCGATGCGGACCTGACAGGCCTGACACCCGCCCACGTCAAGTTGCTGCTGCTCCCGGTTGTCCGGGGCGAGGCCGACATGACGGTGGGCGTCTTTGACGACGGCCGCAGGGCCACCGACCTGGCCCAACTCGTGGCCCCGTACCTGTCCGGCCAGCGCGCCGTCCGCCGCGAGATCATGGCGGACATGTTCCGCCACTCGCCCGATGCGGACGTGAGCCGCTTCGGCATCGAGGTGGCACTGAC
>JAQBPS010000749.1 GCA_028287415.1 Bacillota bacterium
CGATGATGTCAGCCGCGATGTAATCGCCCTCCTCCATCACCCGGTCCATTGCCTGCGGCCAGCGAGCGCCCGCAAAGGCCCAGGGCCCGGAATGCACTCGGAAATAACGGACGAAGTCGGCGCCCGCGAGCAGCGCAGCATTGTGCCCGGCGGCACCCACTTCCCGCTCCGTAGCCCCGGGGCGGATGACGGCACGCGCGGCCTTCAGCCCGGCGTCCGCCACCAGCGCGGCGTTGCGAATCAACGCGACCTCCGGCTGGCTCTTGATCGACCGCATCCGGGCCAGAGCCCCATCGAACGGCACGAGACGAAGGTCGGGCAGTGTTTCCTGGAGCACCCGGGCGAAGGCCCAGGGCAAAAGATCCCCATCGACGACGGCGAGCCGACCGGCGCCCAGCCCTTTCTCCCGGAGGACGTTGATCGTCTCGCCCACAATCGCCGCAACCGCTCGCACATCGTTGATCGCCGTCCGATCAGGGCGAGTCGGATAGGTTTCAACCATCACGGGTTCGCCCAAGGCCGGGAAGATCGCCGAAGCCAGACCGGCCCCGCCGGTGGCGTCCGCAAACGGTGCAGAGATGAATGGCGGAAAGTGGCCGGTCAGGTAGGCCAGCGACCCCGGTCGATCGAAAAAGCCGCGCCCAACAACGAGGGCGCCGGCGAAACCTGAATCCCGCAAGGCCTGGCGCAGCCGCTCCTGGCGTGCCTCATACTCGCCTCTCTGAATGGTCATGGGTTAAGCCCCTCCCCCGATGCCGTCAGGCATCAACCTGCGGGCCTCTTCCTCCAGGAACTTACGATCCAGCTTATTCGTGCCGGACACCGGCAACCGGTCCAGGAAAAACACCCGGCGCGGGTGGGCATATGCCGGTCCGTTCTCCAGGAAAAACTGTTTGATCACGTCCTCGGTCAGGGCGCCCGGACGGCTGAGCACGACCCAGGCCACCGGGGCCTGCCCCTTCACCTTGTGGTTTACGCTGACCACGCAGACATCGTCGATCTCGGGATGGGCGAGCAGAACCGTCTCCACCTCTTTGGGGTAGACGTTCTCGCCGCCCACGTTAATCATGTCGTCCTTGCGTCCGCAAAAGTAGATGTACCCCTGCTCGTCCGCCTTCACCAAGTCGCCGGTCTTCAGCCATCCGTCCGCCGTGAACTTCTGGGCCGTCACCTCCGGCTGCTTCAGGTAGCCGATGGCATTCGCCGGGCACATGCTCCACAACTCGCCGATCACGCCCGGCGGGCACTCCCTGGACGAGTCCTCCAGGTCGACAATGCGAAGTTTGACCCCGGGCACCGGCAAGCCGGTACTGCCGAGCTTCTTGATACCCCAGCGGGGCGCAACCACATTCGCGCCGCCCTCGGTCAGCCCGTAGCTCTCGATCACCTCGCAGCCAAACTTCTCGTGCAGCGCCCGGATCAGTTCCTCGGGCACCGGGGCCGACCCGCAGCAGAGGTAATTGATCGACGACACATCGACCCTGGCCAACACCTCGCGCTGCGCCAGCAGGAGCGTAAACATGGAGGGCGTGCCGGAGGTGTAAGTCGGCCGGTACCGGTCGATCGCCTCCAGCACGGCTACGGCGTCAAAGCCCGGTAGGATTGCCATGCCGCCACCCACGAAGAGCATCGGCAACATGCCGGACCACAGGGCGTTGGCATGGTACAGCGGGCCGGTGATCAACGCCTTGTCCCACTCATCCAAATAGAAGGTGCGCGCAGAGGACCGGGCCTGCCACCACTTGTTCGCGTGACTCAGGAGGCAGCCCTTGGGCGGGCCGGTCGATCCCGACGTGTACATCACGAGGGCGACATCGCCGAGACCCACATCCACGGTCTCCCAGCCCGGCTGGGTCTGGTCGAGCAAAGCGTCGTAGGCGAGATAGCCGGGCGCCTCCCCGCCGATGATCAGCACATGTTTCAGGTAAGGCGAGCCGGCTTGCACAGTCGTGATCTTCTCCAGCAAGTCAACGTGCCCAATGAGCACCGTCGCCTCACTGTGGTTCGCAATGAACGTTAGCGCCTCAACGCCCAACTTGATGTTGACCGGTACCACCTCGGCCCCGGTCCGAAGGACGCCGAGCAGGGCCTCCACGAACCGGTAGTCGTTCGGCAAAAAGAGCAGGACCCGCGTGCCCTTGCCGACGTCGAGGCCACTGAGGAGGCGGGCGGTCTTTTGCGTCCGCTCCTCTAATTCGCCATAAGTAAGGGTCAGGTCACCCTGCTCAATGGCCACCCGCTCCGGAAAGAGCGACACCGCGCGCCAGATCAGGTCTCCGAAATTGTTGTGCTGCATGGTGCCCACCCCTACGGTTTGATGATGACCTTCCCGAAGACCTCGCGTTGTTCCAACAGCCGGTGACCCTCCTGTGTCTGCTCCAGGGGCAGAACCCTGTGGACCACCGCTTTGATGCGCCCTGTGCGGACAGCCTCCACCAGGTCGATCAGGTCTTCGCGGCGCCAGCCGTCCGACCCGATAATGTTCAGTTCGCGCGTCCAGATGAAACGAAGATCAGTCTTCGGGTCGTAGCCGGTGGTCGCACCGCAGGTGAGGAGACGGCCCCCTACCTTCAGGCTCTTCAGGCTCTTCACCCAGGTGTCTGCACCCGTGTAGTCGACGACGACGTCGAGCCCCGCACCTCCGCGCGCACCCCGCACGAAGCGGTGGAAGTCGGGATGCTCCGAGTAGTTGACGAGCACATCCGCCCCCAACTCCTTGAGCCGGGCTAGCTTCGCCTCGCTGCTGCCGGCCGCGTAGACGACGCATCCCAGCATCTTGGCGATCTGCACGCACGCGGTGCCGACACCACCGCTTGCACCCAGTACCAGCACGTGTTCGCCCGCCTGCAGCTTGCCGCGGGTGATCAACATCCGCCATGCTGTGCCGTAAGCGATCGGTAAGGCGGCAGCCTGTTCGAATAAAACGTCATCGGGGAGGGGAATGGCGTTCGCCGCAGGCACGTTGATAAACTCAGCGAGTCCGCCGGTGGCGTTTTCACCCAGGGCGCCGTGCCTGCCGTCGGGCAGGGTGATCATGGGATCGAGCAGTACGCGCTGCCCAACCTGAAGCCCATCGACACCCGCGCCGATCTCATGGATCACACCAGCGATGTCGCCACCGGTGATTCGGGGCAGTTCGGTCGGGAGGCCGGGCATGCCGCGGCGCACGAAGATGTCCAGATGGTTGAGACCGCAAGCCTTTACGGCCACCAGGATCTCACCGGGCCCGGCCTTGGGCGTGGGTACCTCTTCGTAGACCAGCTTATCCAGTCCACCATGTTCGTGAATAACGACTGCTTTCATTAGAAGACCTCCGCTGGACAAGTAATTTGTCCTGACTCATGCACCCAGA
>JAQBPS010000769.1 GCA_028287415.1 Bacillota bacterium
CTGATCGACAGCGGTTTCTTCGGCCGGATTCTCTCGGTGCGCATGGAGTTTGGCTACTGGGTGTTCGAGGGCGACTGGCAGCCCGGCCAGCGCCAGTCGTGGAACTATCGCCAGGAGGACGGCGGCGGTATCATCGTCGATATGTTCGCCCACTGGCGCTACGTGCTGGACAACCTGTTTGGCGAGGTCAAGGCGGTCTCTTGCCTGGGCGCCACGCACATTCCCGAGCGGATCGATGAGGAGGGCAACCGCTACACCTGCACGGCAGATGACGCCGCCTACGGCACCTTTGAGCTGGCGGGCGGGGTGATCGCACAGGTCAACTCCTCCTGGGCGGTGCGCGTCAACCGGGAAGATCTGCTCACGGTCCAGGTTGACGGCACGGAGGGCAGCGCGGTTGCCGGCCTGCGCGACTGCAAGAGCCAGCACCGGGTGAATACCCCGAAGCCCGTCTGGAACCCGGATATCCCGAACCCCTTCGCCTTCGCCGAGCACTGGCAGGAGGTGCCCGACAACCAGTTCTTCGACAATGGCTTCAAGGTGCAGTGGGAGCTGTTCCTGAAGCACGTGGCCGCTGACCAGCCGTTCCCGTGGGATCTGGTGGCGGGCGCCAAGGGTGTGCAGCTTTCCGAGCTCGGGCTCCAGTCCTGGCGGGAGCGCCGCTGGCTTGACGTGCCGGAGCTGAAGCTGTAAGGAGGCCTGGTCACATGGCGCGAGAACTGCTGCTGCCCCGGGCCGGTGGGAAGCTTTACGGCTACACGGTCGGGGCTGCGGCCCCGTTCGCGGCCCCGAGCGCTCCCCTCCAGAGCCGCATTGCCTACTCAGCGGCGCACGTGGTCGCTGATCCTTTTGCCGATACGGACCCGGTGGTCGATCCGCAGATCGACTGGGACGCGACGCTCGCCTACCGGCATCACCTGTGGTCGCTCGGGCTCGGGGTCGCCGAGGCGATGGACACCGCCCAGCGCGGGATGGGGCTTACCTGGCCGCACGCGCAGGAGCTGATCCGCCGCTCCGTGGCCGAGGCCCGGTCCGTGGGCGGCCTGATCGCCTGCGGCGCCGGCACCGACCACCTGGCGCCTCACCCTGGCGTCACGCTGGCCGATGTCGAGGCCGCGTACGCGGAGCAGTGCGGCTTTGTGGAGGCCCAGGGGGGCCGGGTGATTCTGATGGCCAGCCGGGCGCTTGCCGCCTGTGCGAAGGGGCCGGAGGACTACGCCCGAGTCTATGGCAAGATCCTGTCCCAGGTCCGCCAGCCGGTGGTCCTGCACTGGCTGGGCGACATGTTCGACCCGGCGCTGGCCGGGTACTGGGGCTCCCGGGATGTTGAGGCCGCCATGCAGGCTTGCCTCGCGGTGATCCGCGCGAACGCTGCCAAGGTGGACGGCATCAAGATCTCGCTGCTGAACGCCGACCACGAAGTGACCATGCGCCGCCAGCTGCCCGAAGGCGTCCGCATGTACACCGGCGACGACTTCAACTACCCGGCCCTGATCCGCGGGGATCAGCAGGGCTACAGCCATGCGCTGCTCGGCATTTTTGATGCAATCGCCCCGGCGGCCTCGGCGGCGCTTCAGGCGCTGGATGCGGGCGACCTTGCCCGCTACGATGCGATCCTCGCGCCGACTGTCGCCCTCTCCCGGCACATCTTCCAGAAGCCGACTTACCACTACAAGACGGGCGTTGTCTTCATGGCCTACCTGAACGGCCACCAGTCGCACTTCCGCATGATCGGCGGCGCCGAGGCGCACCGCTCCGCGGTGCACCTGGCCGAGCTGTTCGTGCTGGCCGACAAGGCTGGACTGCTGCGGGATCCAGAGCTGGCCACCGAGCGGATGCAGCGGTTGCTGCACCTCGCCGGCCTATAGGAGGACGGATCGCATGGAGCCCTTGAAGGATTTCCGGCGCCTCAGCCTGAATCAAATCACCACCGACCGCTGGAGCCTGAGGGATGCGGCCGAGGGCTGCGCCCGGGCGGGCGTGCCCTGGATCGCCCTCTGGCGGCACAAGGTGGCGGACGCGGGTCTGAGCGAGAGCCGGCGCATCGTGCGGGACGCCGGGCTGAAGGTCTCCAGCCTCTGCCGGGGCGGCATGTTCCCCGCTGCCACCGCGGCCGAGCGCCGGGCCCGCATGGACGACAACCGGCGGGCGGTCGACGAGGCCGCTGAGCTTGGTACGGATACGCTGGTGCTGGTCTGTGGCCCCGCGCCGGACCGGGATATCGCCGCCGCCCGTGCGATGGTCGATGAGGGCATTGCCGAGCTGGCCCCCTACGCCCGGGAGCGGGGGGTCAAGCTGGGCATCGAGCCGCTGCACCCCATGTACGCCGCTGAGCGGTCCGTGGTCAACACCCTGGCGCAGGCCAACGAGATCGCCGAACGCTACACCCCTGACGAGGTGGGCGTTGTCATTGACGTGTTTCATGTCTGGTGGGACCCGGACCTGTATCGGCAGATTGATCGGGCCCGCGGTCGGATTCTCGGCTTCCACGTCTCCGATTGGATCGTGCCAACGCCGGACATGCTGATGGGGCGTGGCATGATGGGCGATGGGGTGATTGAAATCCGCCGTATTCGGGAAGCTGTGGCGGCCAACGGCTATGCCGGGCCGATTGAGGTCGAGATTTTCAACCGGGCCATCTGGGATAGGCCAGGCGACGACGTCCTCGCCCTGATGAAGGAACGGTACCGCCAGCATGTCTGAGCCGGCGGCTCGGGGGCAGAGCTGGCCGAGCAAGGCCGGGGCCTGGTTCGGGATCGGCGCCTCGCCGGGGCCGCTCCTGATCGGGGCGGGCATGGCCTACCGGCATGGCGGTGCGGCGCCGTTAATCTCCCTGCTGATCGGGGTGA
>JAQBPS010000785.1 GCA_028287415.1 Bacillota bacterium
AGACCTCCGGACATCCCGCGTTTCCAAACCGGTGCGGCTCCAGCGCAAACCGATGGGCGGCAAGGACTCTCCAAAAACGGAGGCCTGCCCGCCCATGGAACACGACGAGAGAGAGGAGGCGGCCAAGGCGCAGCTTCGCCTGGTCGAGAGGATCCCCCAACAAGAGTGGCTGATCTATGGGTTCCCGATCGGCGGCAGCGAGATCTCAGGGACTGAAGCGGGCCGATTTATTTCCAATATCGTCAGGAGCCTGCAGCAAGGCCACATCATCTACATGACGGGCCAGGATCCACTGGATGTGCTCGGCTTTTCGGATTGTTTCGCCGGACCGCAGGTGGACAACCACGTCCTTCGCCAGCTTCGAGCAGCTAAGTTCTGCTCCGGGGTGAAGGATTACTATGCCTCCAGGAACGCTGACTTGATCCGCTCCTGCGAACCGGCGCCGGCGGACCAATACGTCGGCTCGAACGCGACGCAGGCGGATAGGGCACAGAACCGGAGCATCCTGATCCGGCGAGTCGCCGCGAAGGTTCAGTCTCAGGAGAAAAACCAGGACTTTCCGTATAATCCGAAGTTCGGGCCGAGCGAGGCTGACTGCGCCCACTACTCTAGTCCTACCGCGTACTACATCCTCGGGCCGGTCTTTACGAACAATTTGCATTGTTCCTGCCTGGTCACCCCGGACGAGCCGCACAATAACTGCGTCCGGAACTGCCTGCAGGATAAGATGTGGGATCTGTTGACGAGCGCAAGCCGCGGGCGCAAGGCCAACGACCCGCCGATGGACATCGACATCGCCTGCCCGATCATTTGGAAACATCACCGCGACTGCTATCACGACTGCGGCTGCGCCAGCGAATTCGTCGACTACCCGGCGTTCGACGCGGTCTGCAACATAGCCCTGCCGTGCGCGGTAGACTCCGCTGCGATCAATCTGTTAAACCGGTGCATGCCCGCCACGAAGAATGACAAGCATCTTCCGGTGGATTGACGGATTGGCGGGCGCATTCATTGACGCAAAGATTGCAATTTTTGCGCACGCGGCGAACCAGTGTCGGAACATCCTCCGTCGTGTCACCATGACACACGGAATTCCAATCAAAACAATGCGATTGCGACGCGGTCTGACACTGCCGGGCTTTGCACTGTTAGCCACGTCCACAGGTGATCATCGTCAGCGAGATGACGGTCGCGGTTCCGAAGCGGACCGAGCCGGGTGTGCATGCCGATCCCGGAGTGGCGGTTTCATGGTTGTAGGCGGGGAAGAACCGGTCGCAGAATGCGAGGCGGCGAGTGAGCCGAACTGGTCTGGGGCCTCGGAGAAAGGGCTGTCGTTTCATTTTCAGAGCCTGCGACAGAATTCGCTGACTTCTGCATCATCAATGGCGTGCCGCTCCACGGGACGACACGCCACCTGTTACGACAATGCCGCCGCGTTGAGCGCTAAACAAAGTACAGTCGACGCTTGACCACAGTCAGACCTCGTACTTGAGCCACAGCAAGGATGGGGGGCCTGGATTCATAAGCACTGACGCGTCTGCGGTCCCATACAGCCGGATCCAGAACCGCTCGGCGCTATAGGCCAAGCCACCGTCCTTCCCGAGATTCGCTTTGCTCAAGTCCTTCTTGCGAATCTCAAGCTGATAAACTTGAGGAATACTATGTTCCCACAACCACTCGGGATAGCCTTTGTCCAAGCTCAGTACACTGACGTCTAGCTTGCTCCAACGTCTGCTGGTGTGCACTTCCGGAGAGCCCGATTGATCGAGGATCCAGCTGACCAGTAGAACGATCTTGTCTCCCCCGGCGAAGTCTTCTCGGATTTGTTCGCTGGTCACTGCAGGGATACGGAGTCCCAGCTCACGAGCAGCGCGGTGGATCTGCTCGGTGACGAGCTCGTAATCACCCAACTTTGCAGCCTCGGGGCCACCGATGAGATCCACCGCTGGTCCGACCATCTTCCCCAACCCGCCCTTGTCCAGCTTGGTCGAACCTAGGCCCTTTCCGGAGATCTTGCCGCTCGTGAGGATGACGCGCCTGAGCAACTGGTTCTCGGCATCTTTCTGGATGACCTCCGACTTGATGTCGTTGCCGGTCGCTCCTCCGGTCATGAAGTACCCGCCGAAGAGGACCTGGCGGACTGCCGTCTCAAGCCGACCCGCGTATCGGCGAGCATCGACCCCCCGCCCTGGCGGCGCTGCCTCAAGCAGCGCGAGGAGCGTCGAATGAAGGGACCACTGTGTGGTGTCGCGCAGAGTTGTGTTGAGCTTGTCCAGTTCAGCTTCGAAAGCGATGAGCGGGGCCGATGCCGTGCTCGCGGGGGAGCCTCCACTTGGGAGGCCGTTGGCGAACTGGGCGAGTATCGCCCCGGCCGTGCCCACAGCTACCGCCAGCCTCCCCCTGTTGAGGACCATCTGTTGGAGAACGGCCGCGGCGAGTTCCGCCCCAAAACCTACGGGCGTGAGCGCGATGAGACCCGAGAGCGCCCAGGTGAGGTTGCCCGCCAAGGACAGAGCGAAGCTTTGGACGCTCCCCGCCTGTTCCTCCTCGTCCAGCTTCTTGAGGTTCAGATGTACGAGAGCGCCCTGGTAGCCGCGAAATCGCGAGTCCGCGATTTCCTTGATGTCGGTGCTCACCGACCTGAGCAGGGTGTCGATCTCAGTTCCCGCGGCGTCGCTGCCCTTGCCGAGTGTCCTCTTAGCCACAGCGACGGCGTCCTGCTTGGCGGAGGACTCTCTCGAGGGGTCGACCTTTTTACCTTCGGAACGGAGCTTTTCGATCTGGGCGAGCTCGGCAGCCGCGGCTTTGATCTCAGATCCGACTTTGACCAGAACATTAGGGCTTGGGACTGATCGTTTTTGTCCCCGTGATGTCGAGAAGTGCAGGGTGGTCCCGACCTCGGCATTTCCCTCGCTTTCGCCCTCCACGACCAGGAGTGCGTGGACGCCGCTGTCGTCCTCGAAGCCCACCATCCTTACGGACCCAGACCCACTGCCGAGACGCATGCCGGCCCAGTTGAACCTGGTACCAGAGGGAGCCATGTTCCCATTGATCACACGAAAGCGAAGGAAGAGCTTCTTGCCAAGCTCAACTCGTGCCACAGTTCGCTCAACCCCGACCTGAGGCGTGAAGGATCTCTCCTTGGTCGGTGGCGGCCCCCTCTGAGCTTGAACGACGGTGGACGCTTGGGGGGGACGAGTCGGCTGTGCAAGCGGATCCGGGGCCTCGCGCCTTCCGGAAGCACGCTGTTGGCGCTGGATCAGGTTGGCAGCCGCGTGGTTGCCAGCCGTCCTTTGAACATAATCGAGGATGCTGGAGGCCGCCCTCCCATCGGAGTGATCGAGCAATCGAGCGAGGTCGGCGCTATGGACACCTCCCATAAACGGGCCCGGCCAATAGCCCTTGCCGCGCGCCAAGCCAGATGCTGTTTGACGGACGTGGCCTGAGGGTCCATCTTGGCGCTCCTGGAGTCTCTTGTCTGCTGGGAGCTTGGAATGCTGGGCCTCGCCAGATGGGTGCTCTCTCGCCACGGTCAGATTGTACCGTCTCGATGACTGACGGCGAAGGCCCGAATGGGCAGTAAGGAAGGCAGGGCTGGCTGCCTCATCGGGAAGCAAGCGTGAGATTCCGGATGTCCGTCAAAGCGTGTCAAGCCCATCGTCTTGTGGCGTGACAGCTACCGGCTCAAGGGATAGGGGGAGGAGGTGACGGGGGCGCCCAAGGCCCCGCTAACCGCGCAGGTTTCGGCCGGGGCCAGGTGCGCAGTTTTCGACCGCCGTTGACAACGGAGGGGAACCTCATGCAGATCGTAGGGCTGGCAGTCTCAGGCGACGGTGCGGCGCCACGCATCCTCGAAGGCCACAGAGAGCCATCGCAGCCCACCGGTTGTTGCCGATGGACCACCTTTAGATTCGGACCTCGACGAGCTTGGTCTGCCAGCCTGAACGACATCCAGTTTAGGAAAAAGTTCGGATGGTTCTTGCGGCGTGCCTGGATGGACGAATACCCGGCTTGACCTGAGAAATCGAGTTCCGGTCGTTTCGGGTTGTTTCGGGTCCAGTTGGATGCTCCCGCGGAGTCGACGCGGACCAGAGGGTGTCGGACGCTCCTCCACTGCCGCGTAGTAGGTGCTGCCACCAGGGAATCAATCTCGTCGTCGGTCTCCGGCAGAATCGACCTCGTCACCGAGACGGACAGCCAGGCAGCGATCAGCATCGCCGACAGCCGACCGCGATGCGCAGCCGACGGTGAGCCGTGACCTTTCGGGATCCCTGGAATGCCCGCCGAACTGGACGACCTTGCCCTCGCCTCTGTCCGCGGGGGAAGAAGAGGTGGACCGAGCGCAGATCTGACCCTTCTAGCGCTCGTAGGCCAAGGCACCTGCATCAAAACCGCTGACTTGAGCCGCGGTCTTGTTGGGGAAGGTTTCCATCTTGAGTTCCCGCATCCCGGTGAGCTGCACCAATATGGTCCCTGCGACCGGCCCGGATGCTCTCGCGCGAATATGGGGAAGGTATTGCTGCCCTCCCCAAACCTGACCCGTCGTAGCGGAATAGAGTTGAATCTGGCCGAGCTCGTATTTCACGAGGCCGGTGGATTGGTCGACGGATGCGGGGTCAGGTTGTTGGGCCACGACGGCGAACTGCTGAGCCTGACCTTGGTAATCACCGAGCGATATCACGATCTGCGTGGGGTCGTTGCCGTCAGGCACGATGGACAGATGTCCCACCCAGTAGCCTTCGGCACCATGCATACTGGCGCCGGAGCCGACCTTGAACCAGCTGCCGATCAGCTTGCCGTCGATGTAGTAGTCGATCTTTCCGAACCGGGGATTGGCGTCTCGCATGGCGAACGCCAGTAGCTGGCTTTTCACGGGCTCCACGGTGTTGTCGTACAGATCAATCATGTGGAGCTTCCACGATTCGGCTGCCGCGTATTGCGCGGGCTTGACGAAGCCGGTTAGGGTTGTGTCGTCGTTCTCCACCCACACGTCGATGCCGTAGGCCGTCGGCAGGCCGGTGTAGCCGATCAATTCGCCGGCCTTGACGGCGTAGGTCAGCGGTTTGTTCTGATTGGGTCGCAACTCCCCGATCGCCTGCAACAGCCCGCCGCCGAACTTGACCATGTTGCTGTATCGCACACGGAACGTGCACGTGGCCTCGATGGTGACAGCGTCATCATCGTAGGATGCCGGCACTTGGGCACCGGCGGTGCTGCCTGGCGCAGCATTGCGGATGGTGCGGCCGACAACCGAGACATTGCCGCCAAAGGGCGCGTACACAGGTGCGATCGTCGGCGGCTTGGCGATCGCGCCCTTGATGTAGAAATAGCCGTGATCGATCGGTGTTACATGTCCACCGATCTCCAACCCCATCGGCTGGATGTAGAGCAAGTCCGGGAGCGCAATGGGGGAAGCCGTGATCGTAGCCTTGCCCTTGCCCTTGCAGCCTGGCGAACCGTTTGAACCGGCTGGGGGGAGGTTTCTTCTGTCGCAACCGGTGGTGGTCGCGGTGGCGCAGGTCTGCTGGCTGGGGGACAGCAGTGAGGGGGCATTCGCGTTGGTCTGTGCGGCGATCCCCTCGGGCTGAGTTCGGGGTGCCACGGTTCTTGGCGGCGGATTGCCCGAGCCGTTGACGAGGATGGTCCCGCCGATGCCGCTGATGAGGATGAAGGCCATGCCAGCCAAGATCAGCGGCTTGGCTTTCAGCCACGACCATGCCATGCCCAGCCCGACAGTAGGAGTGTGCCATAGGCGATGGACAATTTGAGACTATCATACTTCTCGCTTAGATTCTGACTTATGATCGAGTTTTGGCATCTTAGAATGTGAGCGTTGATCGGGTCCCGATTCGGAGCTGCATCCTTCCTGTCTCCGGCGAAAAAGATTGCCGATATTTGCAGAGCAGTCATGCGGGGTCGGACTTGGCCACCCTGGGACGCGGCCGCCACTGAGGCCAGGAGCACTCCGGCTTTGCGGAAAGCTTAAGAGCCGATTCGGGCTGTGTGTCAGCCGAGGCCCCTTGCTTCCTTCCTGCCACGGCTCGGTGGCGGAGGGTTTCACCCTCCGGCATGCCCGATCGGGCCTCTGAGGCGATTCTGGGACATCGGCGAAGAGCGGATTATTCTGGCCTCAGCGCTCATGGCCCACCTGCACTAACGCACTAACGCACTAACGCACTAACGCACAGCGCTTGGGCTTATCTACTTGCAAAGCAGGCGCTCTACCTACTGAGCTACGGCCCCGTGTC
>JAQBPS010000809.1 GCA_028287415.1 Bacillota bacterium
CTTGGTGTGCCGACGGCAGAACACCATCGTGATCGGGGCCATCGTCAGCCTGTTCGCCGAGGAGCTGCCCCTGCACGGATTCGGGGTCAAGACCAGGGGCCTGGCCGCCTACGGCAGCCAGCTCGCCTCGGCCGACTCGCTGGCCTGGTCGCTGGACGCGCGCCGCTCGGCCCCGCTACCCGGCCACACCCACAAGTCGTGCTCGAACTGCCTGGAGTTCGCGGCCGAGTGGCGGAGCGACCTGCTAGACCAGATGGAGGCCGCCGAGCGGGAGCACGCCGCATAGGCGAGGTCGGTTGGGTTGGCCGTACACTTTACCAGTCTTCGCGGTCATCAAGCTGCTCTAGGTGCATGTGGTGGTCAAGCTGCCAGTGCAACCCTGAGTCGTCGGTGAACCTCGCGAGAATCCGGCGGGCCTCCCGGGTGGTGGGCCCGGGCTGGAACGTTACCCGGATGGCCCGACCGGGAAAGATGTGGGGCATACGGCGGTCACCGGGCAGTCCCATCACTGGGAGGAATAGGGCTTTCCCCTCCTGAAAGGGTGACTGTTCGCTCAGCTCAATCGACTGGGGCAGTATCCGTCCGCCGTCGCCGGGATCGAGTGCGCATGCCACGTCCCGGATCGGCCGGGCACTCTCGTTGATCAGGTGCGCGACCGCTTCTTCCGGCGTGAATATCCCTGGCAGGCGTACGGCTTCTGCCTGCGTACGTTCTCGCAGTCGCTGGGTTACGCGAAGCTCGCTACGTTGAAGGTCGAGCAGCTCGTCACGGTCCCGGTTTCGTATCGCCTCCTCCGCGAACTGGCGTCGCGTGAGGTTCAGCTCGTAGGTGGCAACGGAGAATCCGAGCACGAGCACAACGAACGTGCCCCAGTTCCGTATGTCTGTCCAGGTGGAGGGGCGGAAGGGGGTGTGCCATGCGAACCCAATGAAGCTGCCGAGCACAACACCTGCGAGCGCCCCGAGCGCGGCTACCCTCCGCTTTGTCACAGCGGACCTACGCCCCAGAGGGCTGCCATGGAAACCCCGGCCCTAGCAGGATTCCCTTGCGGCTCGCGTCGATCGTCTTCCCGTTCCCTAGCTTGACGTAGGCGGTCAGATCCTCGTAGTTGACCCCGTGCGCTTTACAGGTCTCCGCGAGCGCCACCGTTTCGAAGTGCCAGGAGCCGCTCGCGCCTGCCTCCAGCCGGTGCGGAATCGGGTCCGAGCTCGGAAGCGGCCGACGGATGACCATCACCTGGCCGTCACGGAACCGTAGTCCCCATGACGTGATTGTCACGGGCGACCTGCCGGAGTTCTCGGCGGTCACAATCGTGATCTGTTCTCCCAGGTCGTCGCCGTAGACAGGGAATCCCTGCGAGGCAGTGACCTTAACGACGGGTCCGCTGCGGTTCCATGTGATCACCTGCCAGGCCAGGGCTCCGATGCCCGTGACGCTGCCGATGATGCCGAGGATCAGGCTTGCGATTGCCACGGCTGCATTCTCCCGGTCGCGGTGGGTTCTTCAAGGAAGAGCTGGGACCGCAGCACTCGATTCGATGAGTTCTGCCAGTCGGCGAAGGAATTGATTTACCTGCTGCTCCATGAGCCCAGCTCGCTCCCGGCTCAGTACCTCGAACTCACCATGCGCGGCTTGGTTCCGCATGCCGCCCATCTGTTCCACGTCCTTGACGTCCTGAACTGACAACAGCCCTGCAGCGCGGAGGCTGCCCGAATAGGCGCTGATCGAGTGCTTCGCCGGAAGCTCCTGGCCCAGCTCTTCCACGGCCGACCGGAGGGCGATCTCCAGCGCTGCCCCGGCCAGCATGATCGGCGCGGCAGGTGTTACGTCCTTGTCTTCGTTGAGCTTCCGGACTTGCTCCATGAGGTCAGTGCTCGCTACAACCCGGACACCCTGGGCCTCCGCCTGCGGGACCGTAACGATCCCGGCCTCAACTTGGTCCGCCCAGGCTCGGAGCACATCACCCAAAGCTCGCGCACCCGTCTCCATGGAGTGGGTGCCCTTGTCGAAGACGTGGTGCGCCTTGGTGGCCCATAGAGAGTCCTTGCCTGCGTAGCGCTCCAGGAAGGCCAGCGCCGCAATGGCGCGGGAGCGGATCTTGGACTCCGCATCGAGGCTGCCTCCAGCAGCTCCCCAGTAAGCGCCGTAACCGTAGACGGAGTCCTTGGGGTGCAGGGTCATGTCAGCTTCGAGTTGGATCGCATGGTCTCGCGCCCAGGACACAAGCTCGGTGGATGTCGGCATGGGCGGATCGTAGTCCCGAGCGCCGACACCGAGGACAGGTCGTCCTAGTCCGCCCAGCGCTCTGTGTCAGTCACTAGCAGTGTCGGCCTCGCATTCGCACTACGCTGGCCCCATGGACAACCTGAAGCTGGATCCGCTCAGCGCGACGCCGCTGTGGGAGCAGCTCGCGCGCCAGCTCCGCGATGCGATCATGAGCGGTGATCTCGCGCCGGACCGGAAGCTGCCCACCGAGGCGCGGATCGCCGAGGACCACGGAATCGGCCGGGGGACGGCTGCGAGGGCGTTCGGCACGCTGCGCGAGGAGGGCTGGGCTGTGTGGGTGCCCGGCCGTGGCTTGTTCACCGCCCCAGCCGAGGTCGTTGCCCGGCTGAAGCGGGAGGCCCGCAAGCGGTAGCCAGCGTCCGGAGAGTGAGTGCCCAGAACACGGAGGGTCACTTCTGCATGAGCAGGAACGTCTCGATCACGAGAAGGATCGTCCCAATGGCGATGATCCAGCCGGGTACGGCGTTGATGATGCTCCACCGGTCATGCTTGGCGGGGGCGGCGTGGCCCGGATCGTATTTCCTCACAACCCTTCCGGGGGCGAGGGGCGCATCGGACAGTGTCCCTTTTAGTTGATCATCACCACGCGGCTTGCGCTTCGGCGCGGAAATGATCAGCTTGAGCGTAAGGCGAAGGCGGAGCATCCGGGTCTCCAGAAGTCAGAGACTGTACCCGGCGCTCCAGGCGCTCCCAGGGAGTCTGTCCCGCTCAGGTTACCCGCGCACGGCCGCCCTGCGAATCATCGCCTGGTTACCCAAACCTGGCATCGAGGCGATTGACCAGAGGCCCCGTCGAGGTGTCGGCGGGGCTTTCGCATGCCTGGGCCGGGGCGGCCGACGCGCGGGGCGTCGCTGGGCTGGTGTGTTCTGCTGCTGCTGCCCCTCAACTCGCTCCTGCCGCCCGTTCTAGCTCGTCCATGGTCCTGCTACCTCACAGCTCTCCTATCGTCTCCTCTGCTGTTGTGCTGCTGTCTCGAACTGCGTCTGTTGCTCTGTCTCTACCATCCACTATCATTAC
>JAQBPS010000471.1 GCA_028287415.1 Bacillota bacterium
CCACCGTCAGGTCCCGAATCCCATACTGCTCCGAGACCCGGGCGATCAGCTGGCTCGCTGAAATCAAGTCACGGTTGAAGCGCAGCCAGAACCGATGGCCCTCCCGCTTGACCAGTTCGGCGCCCGCAATGACCAGGTTGTCCATCGCGCCGTTGGGCTCCAGGTCGACCACCAGGGTGCGCATCTTGCCGAACCGCTCCTTGATCTGCGCCACCGGCCCATCGTAGATCACCGTGCCCTTGTCGATCAGGATCATTCGCTCGCAGATCTTCTCGATGTCCTGCATGTCATGGGTGGTCAGGATCACCGTGACCCCCCGGTCCCGGTTGATCTCCAGGATGAACTCCCGGATCTTCTCCTTCGCCACCACATCCAGACCAATCGTGGGCTCATCGAGGTAGAGAATGTCCGGGTCATGCAGCAGTGCCGCCGCCAGGTCCGCCCGCATCCGTTGCGGGCATACCGGTCCGGCGGCACCGTGTAGATATGCTGAAGCAGCTCGAACGACTCGATCGTCGGCAGATCCCACCAGAGCTGCGTCCGCTGGCCGAACACCACCCCGATCCGCCGGGCGTTCTCCACCCGGCGGTCGTAGGGCACCAACCCCCGCACATGCACCTGCCCGCCGCCGAAAAGTACAGGCAAGTTCCGGATCACTGACAGACGGTCCAGAGACCGCGCGCCTGCTGCCGGGCATCGCGCATCAGTGCCAGGTAGAGGTCGACATAGGCCGGCTTCGGGCTGACCGAGTAGCTATAGGCGTAGCCGTCGGCTACCATCAGCGCATTGAGCTGGCGCCCGTCCTTGAGCCACACATAGGCCAGGTCGCGACCGTACTTGTCCTTTGTCACCTGATCATATGTGAGGCGGACCTCGCCGCCGGACGCCTCCACGAGCTGGCGGGCATGCTGGTACGCCTGCTCGCCGAAATACTCGACCGAGCCGGTGCGGGTGGTCGACTTCTCCGGCGCATCCATGCCCATAAACCTGATGCTGGTTTTACCGCCCTTGGCGACGACGATGGTATCGCCGTCGGTCACCGCCAATACCCTATACACCGGGGCCTTCTTGTCCGCCAGCACCGGAATGGCGAGCTGCTCGTTCACAGCTTTGCGATGTTCCTTGTAGAGGTGGCAAGGCAGGTTCGTGCTGGCCTTGCTCGCCACGCTGTTCTTGCTCGCCCCTGGCGTGCGGGCAAGTGGGATGAGGTACCAGGCGAGCACCGCGAGCAGCACGACCCCAAGCAGTATTCCGAGCCGCGTCAGCTTCACGGTAATCGCCCCTCATTCCACGAATCATTCGATTCAAAACTAAAGGACTTTTCCTGTCTGCCAGGGAATCGGAGACAGCAAAGCCTATTGTGGGGAGGGATGGAACGTGCTGAAGTGTCCGGGCTGTGAACGGGCCGGCGGGCCATTCCGCCTGCGGCATCAGATCCAGGCAGACAGCCAGACGATCCGGGCGTGGGGCTGCCCCTGCGGCCAGACCTTTTATGCCGTGGCGGGCGCCGAGCGGCCGACGGGCGCCCAGGCCACCTACACCGGCTTCACCCTCGATTGGAACGGCCGGTCACAGTCGGTGCGGCTACAGCGCATCACCAAGCAGGAGAGCAGCTGGACCATGGGGCCCTGGCTGTTCACCGTGGCCGGCCCAGTGAGCGGACCGGGCACCCGGTTTGTCACGCTCTGGGGCACTGACGACACGCCGCTCTGCGAGTGGCGCCTGGAGCCCGGCTGGGGACCGGCGGAGGTGATGCGGCGCATCAAGGCACGCCCACTGCCCGATGACCTCGATGCGGAACTGCTCGCCCGTGTGCTCGTGCGGACGCTCATCTAGCGCTGAACAGGTATGCTGCGCACGTACTCCTCGTACCGGCGCAGCAGCGCCCGCCGTTCCTGATAGTCCGGGCACGCCTTGCCGACAAGCGCCCAGAACCGGGGGCTGTGGTTCAGCTCGCCCAGGTGGGCGATCTCGTGAATCAGCACGTATTCCAGGAGCTCGTGCGGGCCGCCCCGCAGCCGCTCTGAAATTTGGATGTTCCGGGTGCGGCCGCTACAGGAACCCCAGCGGCTCTCCTGCTTCCGAAAGCGCACGAGGCCCATGCGGAAATGGTAAAAGCGGTCGTTGATCTCCTCGGCCCAGGCGGTGAGCGCTTCGTCGTCTGCGACCGCTGACGGCGTCAGCCCGGGCGGCGGCCCTTCGGCGCCGATGCGCTGGGCCATCGCCTGCGCCCGCTCCAGGCGCGGCGCCAGCCGGGCGCTGAGGACATCAATATGCCGCTGCTGCTCCGCCTTTGGAAGGCGGCTCGAAATGTAAAGCAGAATCTCCCCGTCCTTGATCACACCCGACGAGTTCTGCTTATCCTTGAAGATGATCCGCATCGAATACCCCCTGAACGCTCACAAGGGCGGCCTTGCGGTCGCCCCTTGCCCTTATTTCTCGTCGATCGTCACTTTCTCGATGACCGGCGGGGTTTTCGGCTTACTCGGCGACTGCTCACCCGCCATGACCACCTCAACGGCGGAGATCTTGTCGACAACGTCCATGCCGGCGACGACCTTGCCGAACTGGGTGTAGTCCGGGTTGGGGTCCAGCGACGCCTTGCATGCCGGGCCATTGCAAATGAAGAACTGACTGCCCTGAGAGTTGGGCGCCGACGTCCGCGCCATCGCCACGATCCCCGGATCATAGGAGTGCTTCGGCGGCAATTCCTCCGCGAAGGTGTAACCCGGCCCACCCGTGCCGTTGCCCTTCGGGTCGCCACCCTGAATCATGAAGTCCTTGATGATGCGGTGGAATGTGGTGCCGTCGTAAAAACCCTGCTTCGCCAGGAAGACAAAGTTGTTGACGGCCTTCGGCGTCTCCTTCGGCAGCAGTTCAATGCGGATGTCGCCCAGGCTCGTCTTCATGGTGGCGAAGTACTGCTTGTTGACGTCGATCTCCATGGCCGGCGGCTGGGTCCACTGCTTCGCAGTGGTCGCCGGAGCCGGGGTCGGAGTCGGAGTCGGAGCGGGGGTCGGCGTGCTGCCGCCAGACTTCTGGTCCTTGGCGTAGTTTTGGGCGGGGTTCGGCTGGGTGGCGCCGCCGCATCCCGTCGCCAGCACCGTAGCGGCAACCGCCATTGCGATCCATCTTCCGCGCATAAAAACTTGTGCCTCCGTTCCATCGTTTGCTATCGTGAATCAAGGATACCGCGCTGCCGAGCGCAGGACAAGCGGTCAACCCGTGACATTGAGCGAGCAGGTGATCAACGTGATGCGCGGACGCTTTGCCCCCACCCCCTCAGGGCTGATGCATCTTGGTAATGCCCGCACCGCCCTGCTCGCCTGGCTCCAGGTACGGCGGGCCGGCGGTCAGTTCGTGCTGCGCATCGAAGATATCGACAAGCCGCGCGCCCGCCCCGACCTGGCGGCGCAAATCCTGGACGATCTGCGGTGGCTCGGTATCGACTGGGATGAAGGGCCGGACGTGGGCGGCCCGTACGGCCCCTACACCCAGAGCGAGCGGGCGGATTTGTACCGGGAAGCGCTTGGCCGCCTGGAGGCCGCAGGCTGGCTCTACCCGTGCTACTGCAGCCGGTCGGAGCTCATGGCGATCGCCAGCGCCCCGCATGGGTTGGGCGCCGAGGGGCCCGCGTACCCCGGCACCTGCCGCCACCTCACGGCTGAGCACCGCACCCGGCGGGCGGCCCGGGGCAAGGCGCCATCTTTACGCTTTGCCCTGCCCGACGAGCCGGTCAGCTTTGCCGATGGCGTGGCCGGGCCTCAGACCTTTCCGCCCGGAGCGGGCGGCGACTTCGTCGTCGTGCGGGCCGACGGGATCGTCGGCTACCAGCTGGCCGTGGTGGCCGATGATGCGGCCATGCAGATCACGGACGTGCTGCGGGGCTGGGACCTGCTCGACTCGACGCCCCGGCAGATCCTGCTCTTCCGGGCGCTGGGCCTGCCAGTGCCCCGCTTCGCACACGTGCCGCTGCTGTTCGGGCCGGATGGGCAGCGGCTCTCCAAGCGCCACGGCTCGGCCACCATCGCCGCCATGCGGGCGGCGGGCATGCCGCCTGAGCGGGTCGTCGGCCACCTCGCCCACCTGAGCGGCCTGACCGACCGGCCCGAGCCCGTCCGCGCTGCGGACCTGGTGGCCGGGTTCGATCTGGGGCGGGTGACGCTAGAACCCGCGACCTACAGAAGCCCCCGTGACGGCCAAGACGTCACGGGGGCTGATCGGGACCACTAGAGGCGGGGGAGAGGTGAGAGGGGGGCTGCGCGCACTCCTCATTACCCATAAGTCTGGCGGCAGGCTGTTTGGGTGGTCGGCGTTAGTCCAGAGCGCTAAACAACTCCCACGCTTCCGTAAGTTCGTTAAGTCGTCGCATACCACGCCAAAGTACTTTTACCCCGGGTGCGCCGTCACCCCGCCGCGCAAGGAAACCACCAAGCCTGGCGACCCAAAGGACTGCCGTTTGTAGGTCCGGGGGCGTATCAGGGACTTGCCGTATGCGGTGAATGACGCGGTACAGAGTTTGCCACTCAACTGACGAGAGCGCTTGTGTACACGGGAGATTCGGCGTAGTCCGAGCGGAGAGCGTCACGTTGATAAGACGCCAAGCGACCACCGAGTATACCGCCAGAGCGCGGTGAAGGCGCTCCACATCCTCGAGCTGGAGT
>JAQBPS010000055.1 GCA_028287415.1 Bacillota bacterium
TTGATCCCCGGAAAGCAGAAGCGGAGCTTCAACGTCACCATTGCCAACCCGAACGTGGGCCATCACCAGTCGATGCTGCGGACGGGCGTTTTCCTCCCGCTGCTGCCGGCCGCGTTCATGGCCGGCCTTGCCGGGAGCAATATGGCCCTGGCCGCCGTGGTGAGCGCCACCGTGCCCGCACTGCTCATTCTCGGAATCGCCCTGCTTGACGCACGCACCAGGTCAGCGTTGGCGCGATTGCGCACCCGTCTGCTCACAAATTTTACGGATTAACAAACCGATTCCAGAAAGAAGGGGCGAGCCATGCAGCGGGGTGTCAAAGTGCAGCCGACCCGGCGGGCGATGCTCCTCATGCTGATCGTCTCCGTCCTGGCGGCGTTGCTCAGCCTGGTGTCAGCCCTGGGCACCTACGCACAGCCGGTCGAGGCACGGACGACGGAAGCGTGGTATTCGTACCAGAGCAGTGTCGGGTTCGACTGGGCCGCCGACGTACAGAAGGGCAAGTTCTATCCGGATACCACCATGCGTCCGGACCAGCTGATCAGTGTGAAGGGACCGGTCGAGCCCCCGCTCTTCCACCGGGTGCTGATCAGCAAGTTCACGGATGCGCTCGAAGTCCGTATTCCCTACAGCTTCAAGGCCGACCGGCCGGCGCCCATGAATGTCAAGTGGCGGGTGGACGGGACGCTGCGGCTGCCGGGCATCTGGGAGCAGCAGTACCCGCTGATGTCGCCCAAGGAGTACACGGTGAGCGGGGCAGAGGCGTCGGGCACCGAGACCCTGAAGATCCCCATCGCTGATCTGCTGGCCGACATTGAGCAGACCCGGTCGCTGGGTATCCTCTCGGAGCCGATGGAGCTCCAGATCAAGCCGGTGCTGGAGGTTACCGTGGATGGGCTGAAGCAGCCTGTCGCCGTGATGAACAGCCCGGAGTTTGCGGTGGTGGTCCGGGCCTCCACGACCGAGGTGGACGATGCGCGGCAGTCCAAGGTCGACAAGAATTACGCTGAGGTCAAGGTCGTGCCCATCAGCATGAAGCTGGTCGGGCTGGACGTAGCGGTGGCCACGGTGCGGCAGGTCTCGGTTGTGGCCTTGCTGATCTGCTTGCTGGTGGCGGCGGGAATCCTCTGGTTCGGGCGGAAGAAGCCGGACGAGCGGTCGATCCGCCAGCGGCTGGGTGCGAACCTGATTGTGGCCCGGGGCATGGAGCTGCCTGCGGATGCCGCCGTGGTGGACGTACGCACGCCGAAGGAACTGATACAGTTGCAGCACCAGGCGGACCGGCCCGTGATCCGGGTCGGCAGCAGCTACTATCTGCAGGATGGGTCGGTGTGCTACCGGCTGTCGATGCCGGGCGAGGAAGGCGACGACTAGCTTGATCGGGGGTGGCGCTGTGCGGCGGAGTCGATGGCTGATGATGATGCTGGCGGCGCTGCTGGTGTGCTGGGCGGCCCGGGTGGTGCCGTCGGCGCTCGGGTTGGCGACGGCTACAGTCAACTTCGGGGGGAATTTACAGGTCGGGCCCCCTCGCCCATATGTGGTCTGTACACCGCCGACGATCACGCCCATTACACGTGGTGGTGCGCCACGCACGGTTCAGATGACTTGCATCAACAATATGGATGTTCAAATCACCGTCAGCGTGACGAAACAAGGGGCGCTCACTCCTACGGCGACTCGTCCGCCCACCGTGACTGTGACTGGCAGCTCCGTGACAATCGCTCCGGGAGGCTCGGGCTCCGCCAATATTACCATCACGACGGCGAACAACACCACGCGCAATCCCTACACGCAAGGTTTCAGCACATCGGTGACTGGGAGCAACGGGCTGGATTACTCGAAGAGCCATAGTGTTTCCTTCACAATTCAGTAGCTGGAGGTGGCGGCTTTGCAGCGGCTTGCGGCGATACTCGTGATCCTGCTGGCGGGGCTGTCGCTTCTCGTCAGCACCGAGGCATACCAGGTTGCCCGTCCCGTCAACCCGGCACAGGTGCCGATCGTCAGCACGGAGCAGGGAGCGCTCAAGGTTGAGGCGGGACCAAACAACCCGGTCGGCATGGTCAGCACCGTGGGTGGACGCCTGGTCCTGAACATGCAGAAGGGTCCCGCAGGCAATAACTACGGGCTTGACACCAACAGCACATACAAGCTGAACAAGATCATCCGTGTCACTAACATGACCGGTGCACAAAAAATCGTGTCGCTCACAGTCACTGGCAATTCGGTCGGGGCAGTGACGGCATCCGGACACGTCGGTGGGGGCGCCCAGACCAATCCCAACTGGACCCTGCCGGCAAACCAGTTCGTGGACGTTAACCTGACATGGACCACAGCCGCCACGAGCGGCACCACCGGCATGACGGTTATAGTCACAGGCCAGTAGCCCCCGAACGGAGGTGAGCGATTGCGTCGGCGCTTTCCCATGATCACCTGTCTCTTCGTGGCACTGTCGCTCGCCTTTGTCGCCGGCGCCGTTGCGTTCAAGACGTCTGCCGTCACCAGCAGCGCCGGAGCGACCGTGACGACCACCAGCACCGCCGCCCTGTCGGTGGAAGCGGTCGACCCGATCGGCAGCTATGTGAACAACGCACTCCGGCTAAACTTTCTCAACCAGCAGCCGGACAGTACCTACACGTACACCAGCGCCTTCCGTGTTACGAACCGGACCGCTCAGTCGCGGACCGTCTCCGTCGCTGCCGTGACGGGGGAGAGCACCCCGGGCGTGCACTTGACCATCGGCAAGGTGAGCCCCGCAGCGACCCTGTGGCAGAACGGCAGCGGCGTCGCCTCCGTCACCCTCACTGCGAACCAGGCCGTCGATTTCAATGTGATGGTGACGGTGGATCAGGGGGCGACGCTCAGCGGCGCTAACCCGATGAGCATCACCCTGAACGGTCAGTAGCCCAGTACGTATGCGAAAGGGACAGGTCGTCATGACCTGTCCCTTGGTTGATGTCTCACGCCTCCAGCAGCGACTTCCGGTTCGGCATCTTCCAGACGATCAGGAACGCGTCCACCTGGTCCCAGAAGGCCTCGATGCCCATCTTGGCCTCCGTGGTATCGTAGGAGTTCGGCCGGCCGATGCCGCCGCCGCCCACGTCGATGATCAGCCCGTCGCGCAGGGCGAGGGTGAGGTATTGCACATGCTGCGCCTTTACCGGGAGCGTGGTGCGCTCTGAGAGCCACGTTGCGATCGTTTCCATGGTGGCCACCAGCTCGCGCTTCCCTGCCGCCTTGCGCTCCTGGATCAGGTCCAGAAAGGCGTGGAGGAGGAGCGGCTCGATCTGCTCCTCGGTGATGTCCTCCCGGTACGCAACCCGGGCGGCAGCGGCAGCGCGCTCTTTGGCTTCCCGATCAATGGTGCGGATCAGGGGCTTAAGCATGTCAAAGCGCTGGGACAGGGGCAGCGCAGCACAGCGCTCGCACAGCCACAGCGGCACGCCCTTGTATTCAAAGAGCGACTTCCTTCCCTGTAGTTCCGCCCCGCAGGCGGTGCACGGGGTCACCTCGGCCACGCTCCCTGCCACTCCTTTGCCTGCCACATCTTTCATCTGGAACGAGTTTCGACAGGCGGGGTGTGATCATCCTGCCGCGCGGCGCGACAGAAAACCCGGCCCGCCCGAAGGCAGGCCGGGTCTCAAGGGGCCCGTCAGCGCCCGGTGGGACGCAGGCTTGGCGTGAGTCGGTTGGCCTTGCTGCGGCTTCCAGTGGGAGGCTTGGCCTGTCCGGCCGGGTTGGCCCCGAAGCCTTCCGCCTCATGGGCGAACTCGAAGCGGGACCCGCCGGCCTCTTTCTCAAGCCCACGCATGTTGATGCTCTTGCCACCGTTTGTCTGCATACGCGCCATGCTGGAACGCCCCCTTCGCAAAAAGTTGGGTTCCGCGGGCCCAGCGATAGGATGCCCGGCAGGCAGCGGTTTTAGGGAGAGCAGAAAGTAAGGCCCGCAGGGCTATACCCTGCGGGCCTTAGGTTACTTGGTGCCGAAGGCGGGACTCGAACCCGCACGGGGGGTTACCCCACTCGATTTTGAGTCGAGCGCGTCTGCCATTCCACCACTCCGGCATAATGCTCGACTATCATAGCACATCCATCTGATGCGAAGCAAGGCTCTGGCACCGCCAGTTTCAGGAAGTCAGCCCTCAAGGAATTCGGCGCAGCGATCTTGAATACTAGGAGGTTGGTCTAGTACGCTATCGCAATGCGAGGTCGCCTTGCCGGGTGTGCCGATGCTCCCGGCTTTACGAATCGCGAGGATTTCGGTACAATGTTTCAGCGTGTTATATTCCTTGTCTATTAAATACCGCACTGCCAATATTTGTGCTAGTGAAAGAGTCCATTTCGCGAATTTTGTCGATGACTCTGGAACAATGCAGTAGCGATTTACGTCATCAACAATGCCCCATCATGGGGGAGGAGTGAACCAGGTGTCGAAGTCCCTCGACGAACTGCTCGTAGAGCGGGCGAAGCGAGGTGATGTTCAGGCGTTCGAGCAGTTGATCAGCCAGTACGAGAAAAAGGTGTTCAACACCGCCTATCGGCTGACCGGCAACTACGAGGACGCAGCGGACGTCGCCCAGGAAGCCTTCCTGCGGGCATACAGCTCTATACCTGAGTTTCGCGGTGACTCCTCCTTCGCGACTTGGCTCTTCCGCATCGTACACAACGCCTGCCTGGACGAGCTGCGAAAACGGAAGCGGCAGCGCGCCACATCGCTCGACGAGACGGTCGCCGGTGAGGACGGGGAGATGG
Source organism: Bacillota bacterium (assembly GCA_028287415.1). GTDB lineage: Bacteria > Bacillota > Sulfobacillia > Symbiobacteriales > Symbiobacteriaceae > RYN-353. The sequence continues at coordinate 4,750 of JAQBPS010000055.1, forward strand.
ACAGGCAGCTAGCGGTGGCTGACGCATCCGACGGCCCCGAGCAGGCCCTGGAGCGGGTGGAAGTCCAGCGAACCGTCCAGGAATCGATCAGCGCCCTTGATGAAGAGTACCGGCTTGTCGTGGTAATGCGTGACATCCAGGGGTATTCCTATAACGAAATTGCGGATGCGTTGGGCATCAATCTCGGCACGGTGAAATCCCGGCTGAATCGGGCCAGAAACGCACTAAAAGAAATGTTCGGGAGCCTGGAACTTTTGACGCCGAGAGTCGTCTACAGCGGAAGGAGGGGAAAAACCCATGAACTGTGACGGAGTGCGAGGACTGCTATCCGCATACATGGATGGCGAACTCTCGTCCGGTGAATTGCTCCGCGTTGAGCAGCACCTGCGGCGTTGCCACTCGTGTACGGACGAAGTCGACTCCCTCCGCCAGACCATCGCACTTGTAGCGTCCATGGACGCAGTCGCGATCCCCGCAGCTTTCCACGCGCAGCTTCACAACCGGCTCGTTGCCCTGGGGCCGCCCGTTCCGGCAGTGCGCCGGATTCCGGCCGCACCCGGCTGGCAGCGCAACCTGGGCCGCTGGGCCGTTCCGGCAGCCGCGGCAGCCGCCGTTGTTGCGTTCGGCCTGACATCGATGCCGCAGGCACAGAAGCTGGCGGTTGGCCTGGCGGGCCGGCCGGGCACGTTCAAGGTGGAGCCCGCGCAACAGGTCGCGAAAAACCCGACCAAGCAGGCCGATCCGTTGACGTCGCCGCCGCCGGTTGCCCCCAAGCCGTCTGGAAAGTCCGAGGATCCCGGCTCCATACCGTCCACGCCTGACGTAGCAATAGCGCCGCCTGGCGGCCCGGGTCCAGCCGTCCCGCTCGCGCCGAATACGCCCACGCCCACGCCACCGGTGAGCCCTCCCAACAAGGTCCCCATCCCTGACTCGGTGGTTCCTCCCGTAGCGCCTGTGCCGTCCAAGGGCACTGACGCAACCCCGGCCACCGGCGGGGGCACGGCGGCCACCGGCACGACCCCCGAACAGCCCCCGGTACAGCTCACGCCCAAGCTGACGTTCACGTCAGATGCCACCGTCACCACGGCAAACGCGGACAACATGACCAAGGCACTCGCCGCATACCATCCCAACATTGACGGTGACACGCTCTATGTGACTGTGCCTGCCAACCAGCGCAAAGCAGTGGAGGATGCGGTCAGGAATGCGTCCGCCGTCCAGGTCCTCAGCGGCTTCGAGGCCAGGCAGACCGACCT
>JAQBPS010000093.1 GCA_028287415.1 Bacillota bacterium
CGGTCGGTCCGGGCACCGCCACGCCGTTGTAGATCACGGCGGGCGCCACCCGAAAGGACTCCGCCACCTCGGCCGCCATCGCCTCACTGACGGTGATTACCCGGTCGGCGGCGGCCGTCAGCAGCCACTCCTCATCGTGGATCGCCTGCTGAATCGGCTCCGTGATCTGCCCGCTCCGCCCCTTCTCCGTCGCGTGGATGGTGGCAATGAGCGGCACCCGCATGCGCGCCTTCAGCGCCATGCCCGCCTGGCCCGCCAGCCAGTCGTGGCTATGGACCACATCAAACGGAGCATCCGCGTCAAGTGCGGCGGCGACCATCGACTGATTCGCCCGGTAGACCCAGGCCAGAAAGTTGCCCTGCTCCGGGGGCCGGGCGACCCGGTAGACCGTCATGCCTTCCACAGTCTCAACTGCAGCGGAGCAGCCTTCGTCGGCGAGCGTCACCACCGAGACCGCATGGCCCGCCCGCCGCAGGGCGGCGCCCAGGTCGTACACATGCCGGCCCAGCCCGCCCACGTTGTTCGGCGGAAACTCCCACGACAGCATCAGGATGCGCAGCGGCCCGGTTGCCGGCACCGCACGCCGCCGCCCCCAGAGCGCCCTGGCATTCACGTGCGGAAAGGCCCCGTCCGCCCCACGCACCACCCCCGCCGCAGAGCCGTCCGCCACCGCCGTAAAGCGGTCGAGGTGCTTGCGCAGCTCCCGGCGGGCGTAGGCCACCGCAGTCTGCCCATCCAAAATGAACGGCCAGTCGGAGGCCTGGGCCAGCATCAGTTCGCGCCCCGCGGCATTCAACCGCTCAGACCCGGCACCCGACTCAGAAGCCAGCGCGACCAGACGACGCTCAGCCGCATGCAGCTCCGGATAGATCCAATCGTTCGCCGCCGACAGCCAGACCCGGTAGTCGCCGCCCGCCCCCCACGTGCTGGCCGGCAGCCGCCCCACCGGCAGCGTCGCACCACAAGAGTCCAGCCAATCGCCCGGCGTCACCGCCCGCAGCGCCCCCGCCGCCAGCTCCCGGAACAGTGCCTCAATCCACTGCGGCCCCTCGAACCACCAGTGACCGAACAATTCGGCATCGAACGGCGCCACCACCAGCCCCGTACGCTCCCGCAAGGCCCCCGCAAAGTGGGCCGCGTGCTCCCGCACCCGCAAAGCCGCAGCCGCCGGGTCATACGGCTCCTTCTGCGCCGCCCCCGCCGCCGTCACGCGGTAAAACTTCAGCCCCGTGTCCGCCCGCACCCGGCCCTCCACCAGCCAAGGGGCCACCTCCGGCAGCGGCAGGTCGTAGCCGACATCCCGGTAAAAGTCCCGGTAAACGGGGTCCCCGGGGTAGCCCACCGAACTGTCCCACACCTGGCGGGTCGCGAACGCATCCCGGCCAAATGCAGCGACACCACCCGGCGTCAGCAAAACCGACCCGCCCGCTGACGGGTACGAAGCGGCAACGGCACCGCCCTCGGCCACGAACCAGCGAACCCCGGCGGCCCCCAGCAGATGCTCCAGCCCCGGCGCATAAGCGCACTCCGGCAGCCACATGCCCCCCGGCCTGTGCCCCACCCGCGCCGCAAACTCCGCCGCCCCGGTCTCGATCTGGGCAAAGCGGGACTCATCGGTCGCAAGCAAAGGCAGACAGGCGTGGGTGCCCGCTGCCGTGAACAGCTCCACCAGCCCGGCCTCCTCGAGGCGCCGAAACCGGGTGATCAGGTCGCCGCCACAGCCATCCAGATAATCGGTGAGCGCTGCATAATGCCGCAGATGATGGAGCGCGGCCGGACCCAACGGCCCACCCCGGTGGCGCGCCGCCTCCCGCTCCGCCAGCTCGCACACCCGCCCCAGATGGCGCCGGCAGGCTGCCATCACCGCCTCATCGCCCAGCATCGCGAGGAGCGGCGCCGACAGCGACAGTGCCAGGCGGGCCGGCACGCTGTCCGCCCGCAGCCGCTCCAGCGCCCACAGCAGCGGCACATAGGTCTCAGCCACCGCCTCGTAAAGCCAGCGTTCCTCCAGGATCTCCGTCCCGGCAGGGCGGACGTAGGGCAGGTGGGCATGTAAAATCAACGCGAGATGGGCGCCCACGACGACCCCCTCCTTAACTCCTGTGGTACGGCGCAGGGAACGAACGGTCGTCAGCAGCGCTTAACCACGGCGTCTGCACCGGCCCCGCCGACAGCAGCACCCGATCCCCAGCCAGCAGCTCCACCACGTAGAGATGGCCCGGCAGCAAACCAGCCACGTACGCAGACGTGGCCCCCGCCCCCGGCCGCACCACCCGCTCCCCCGTGCCATCCAGCGACTCCGATGGCGTACGCCCCGTCACATCCAGCACCTGCAGCGCTTGCACATCCGCATTCGTCCAGTACACCCACAGTTCAGCAGCGGTCCGGACCATCACCCCGAGGCGCATGCCGCCGCGCTCGGTCACACAGGTCGCTGCGCCCATCTCAGTTGCGCACCTCCCCAGTCACCGTCGCCTCCGTATCCGGCTCCGGATCGGGCTCCCCGCCGCTCGACAGCACCGCATCCTGGACCACCCGGCGGTACTCCGCCACCAGCTCGTAGGCCTCAATCGGCTCCGCATAGATGTGCACCA
>JAQBPS010000123.1 GCA_028287415.1 Bacillota bacterium
CACCATGCCCGACCCCGCTGCAGGTCGCACCGGTCACGGTGAGCCCCCCACTTCAGGCATGCGGAGCTTCAACGCCACGTCAAAGCCCCACCGATTCCGTGCCAAGCGAACAACGCTTGACGGAAACGGTGGGGCTTTGACGTCCGCTCATGACCTCCGTCATGGCGGCTTCTGCTTTACTCAATCCAGGTGGTGATAGCCGCCAACTCCTTGCGGGGCACCGGAGCGGCCGCTCGTGCACCCTGGCGCCCCAGGGCGACGACCAGGTGGGCTTCGAACCCGGGCGGCAGCCGCAGCAACGCCTTCAGCTCCTCCGGGATCGCCAGGATGGGCCCGGTCATGGGGACGGCGCCGTAACCAAGCGCATGGGCGGCGAGCAGGAGGTTCATCGCTGCCAGCGCTGTACTCTTGATGCTCTCCTCCTGCTTGAGGCGCTCCACGGCCGCGGGCTCCAGCACCTCCATAAAGACCTCCCGCATGAAGCGGGAGTCGTAAGGCTCCCCGCTGACGACGACCAGGGCAGGCGCATCGCCAAAGTGGGCCGCGTACTTCTCGAACACCCGGAGCTTGCGGCCCAACTCCCGCCTGCCCTCGGCGGCGAGGCGCTCGGCCATCCCCGCAAAACGCTCCCGGGTCACCGCTTCCAGCCTGCGAATCAGCGTGCGGTCCGAGACCACGGTGAAGTGCCAGGGCTGAGCGTTCGTGTCGGACGGGGCCATCCGGGCGCAGTCGACCATGCGCTCCAGGTCGGCGCGGGGCACTGCTTCGTCAGCCCAGCTCCGCACGCTGCGGCGGTTGCGCACCAGGTCGTAGAACAGCTCGAATGGGTCGTGCAACAGCAATCCCTCCTGTCCCTCATAGTAACCGCATACTTGAAGTTTTCCTATACCCGAAGTATCCTCAAAACAGCTGATATATTGAGAGGAGCGCGGGTTGATGCAGTTTCCTGAAGGGCTACGTGCCCTCAATCACCGGGACTTCCGCCTCTTCTGGTCCGGGCAGCTGATCTCCCTGATCGGCACCTGGATGCAGTCCGTCGGCCAATCCTGGCTCATCATCGAACTGACCAATTCCCCCCTCAAGCTGGGGTTGATCAGCGCCCTTCAGTTTACACCCGTGCTGCTCCTCTCCCTATTCGCCGGCGCCCTGGCCGACCGCCTGCCCAAACGCAAGCTGCTGATCATCACGCAGACGGTCCTGATGCTACTGGCCTTTATCCTTGCGGCCCTGAAGTATACGGGCCATGTCCAGTACTGGCATGTCGCGCTGCTGGCGACTGCGCTCGGGATTGTGCAGGCGCTGGACGTGCCGCTGCGGCAGGCCTACCTGGCAGAGATGGTCGGCAAAGAAGATCTGGTGAATGCGATCGCATTAAACTCCGCCATCTTCAATGGTGCCCGGATCCTCGGGCCGGCCGTAGCGGGCATCCTGGTGGCCCGGTTCGGTGTGGCGCTGGCCTTCTTCATGAACGGCATCAGCTTCATCGCCGTAATCGGCGCACTCGTAGCCATCCGTTCCGAGGGGCTGCCGCGGCCTCGCCGGGACCGCACGATGCTTCAGGATATCCGCGAGGGCGTCACCTATGCCGTGCAGACCCCGACCGTGCTGCTCCTGCTCAGTCTGCTGCTGATCGTCAGCCTGTTCGTCATCAACTACAATGTGCTGGTGCCGGTCCTGGCCAAGGACGGCCTGCATATGGAGGCGCAGGGCTTTGGCCTGCTGATGTCCGCGCTGGGCGCCGGGGCGCTGGCGGGCTCAGTGGCGATGGCCTTCATGGGACGCCGCCAGCCGCCGCAGAGCCTGGTGATCGGGGCGGCGCTGGTCCTGTGCGTAGCAACCCTGGCGGTTGCCGGGGCGCATCAGTTCTACGGCGCCGTCGCATTGCTGTTCATCATCGGCTGCGCCCAGATCCTCTTCACGGCCAACTGCAACACGGCGATCCAAATGACGACGCCGGATGAGCTGCGGGGCCGGGTCATGAGCCTCTACGCGCTGGTCTTCGCCGGGGTGGTGCCGGCGGGGGCCTTCTTCACCGGCTGGGTCACGGAGGCATTCGGGCCGTGGATGGGGTACTTTGCGGACGGTGGCCTCGGCCTGGTCGGGGCGCTGCTGCTGCTCGGGTGGTGGCGGTTTATCCGGCCGCATCGGCGTCCTGCTTTTGGGAGGTGAATCGATGCCGTACAGCCCGCCGATCCGCATCTCCTTCGGTATAGTCAATGCCTATCTGCTGAGCGGCACCGAGGGCGATGTGCTGATCGACACCGGCTTGCCCGGACTGGCAGCCCGCCTTCTACGGGCGATGAAGCATGCTGGAACCTCGCCGGATCGACTGGCCCTGATCATCCTCACCCACGTCCATTTCGACCACATCGGCGGCCTCAGCGTGCTACAGTGCCAGACAGCAGCCCCGATCCTCGTACACCGCCTGGAAGCCCCGCTGCTGGAGTCCGGCAGCATCAGTCTTCCCGCCGGCCGGACGCCGCTCGCACGCCTGATGATGGGCGCGGGCGCTCCCTTCGCAAGGCGAATGCGCTTCGCCGCCATCGTGCCCGACATCATTGCAGATGATGACCTGAGCCTGCAACCGTTCGGCATCGACGGGCGCATCCTGCACACGCCGGGCCATACCCGGAGCTCGATCTCGGTGCTGCTTAACACCGGCGATGCCGTCATCGGCGACCTCTGCCAGAACGGCTGGGGCTTCGGCATGGGCTTGGGCAGGATCGTGCCGCCGCTGGCCGACGTGCCAGAGGCCCTCGCAGCCAGCTGGGACCGGCTCCTGCAGAGCGGGGCCAAGCGGCTCTATCCCGGCCATGGCATGCCATTCGCCATTGAGACCCTCCGGGCGATACGCGGAAAGCTGGCTCCTACGCCCTGACACCCAGGCGC
>JAQBPS010000144.1 GCA_028287415.1 Bacillota bacterium
CTTGAGGCAAACTTTGAGGTGCGCAAGCTGTAATCGCAAGTCCCGGCATGGCCTTGCAGGCCTGCCGGGACTTTTGTAACCTCAGCCGGTTCAACTCTCGCCCAGTCGCCTACGCAGCATCTTGCACCAGACTTCGGCCAGCCCCTCGGCGGCAAGCAGCCGGCGAGCGCCGTCCCGATTCGCCTGCTCCCGATAGAGGATCTGGTTGGCCGACATGACCGTGGGGGCGTTCGGGGGCCGGCTGAGCAAGGTGATGCTATCCCCCGAACGCACCGCGCCCTCTGCAAGGACCCGCAGGTAGAAGCCGGTGAGCATGCTCTCCATCACCTTGTCGAGCATCTCTGTGCGCCCATGCCGGATGTTGTTCTTGAAGCAGGGAATACGCGGCTGGGACACCTGCACTACGGCCCCGCCAATGCGGTAGGTGTCGCCAATGCAAGCCGTCTCTTCGGTAAGCCCTTGTACAGTAAGGTTCTCGCCCAGCGCAGCCGGACCCGGCTCTCGCCCGAGGAACTCCGCCCAGAACGGGTAGTGCTCAACTGCGTACACGAGAGCCGCCTTGTCAGGTCCGCCGTGGTGGACCCTGTCGGCCTGCTCATCGCCGGTGAAGCCCAGCTTGCTCAGAAAGCGGGGGCCCGTGACGGGATCCTTGAAGAAGGCCGTGGGCACCGTCGTGCCCTGGTATTCCCGGCCTGCCACGCGCCCGACCTGCAACGATTTCACAATCACGCCAGTGCCTCCAAGCAACGCAAAGTGGCGGGGATCACTCCCCGCCACTTTCGTCGATTCGAGCTCTTCCTTTGTCACGGCCACCTCGGCGTCTGCGCCGGTGCTCTCGTCAGCGTGGATGAGGAAGCTGACGCTGCCCAGCCGGTCTCCCCGAGTCGTGGTCACCATGATGTTGCCTGCAAGGCTGGCGACGGTTTCGGGCAGCCTGACCGTCATGGGGAGGACGGCGGTGCCGCCGGGCTGGATCGTCACCGGCTCGGCGCTGAACTCGGGGATCGGGTGCGGCGCCACGAAGAAGACGGCGCCCTTCAGGGAGACTGCCTGCTGCTCCACCGCCGGGTTGATGATGCCCGCCATGATCTGCCAGTTCCCGGGCACCGGGTTCGACTCGATCACCATGACCTGCCCTGTGCTGCTTGTCATGGTGGTACGGTCGCTCTGTGCGATGGGGTCGAACAGGCTGAGTGCAATTTCCGTGTTCGGTTTGTCCCATGCCACAATTGCGCCGATCTGCTTGGCGCCGTAGGGGACGGGCACCGTGGCCAGGGTAGCGTTGCCCTCGCCATCCACCTTGCCCTCGCCGTTGACACCCGACTTCAGCTCGAACGCCAGGCTCTGCCAGACCAGGCCCGCTTCCGCGGACTGGGCCAGGGCCTCCACCTTGAGCGGCATCCGACCCGGGTTGCGCAGGTAGAGCGCCAGGGGCGCCTGCTCGCCCGGGCGGACCCGCAGGTGAATCGTGCGGGGGGAAATCAGCTCACCGGTCTCCTCGACGATGCCGTTGTAAGGCTCGGGCATGCCACGCCCGCAGAAGGCGAAGGAGTGGAGCATGAGCCGCCAGTTGCCGGGCTGGGGGTTCGCCAGCACGATCTGGCTGCCGAGGGCGGCACTGTTGCCGTCGTCGGTGATGTCGGACCCGTTGGAGCGCCCCATGACCGTGGCGCCGCTGGGATCGATCAGGTAGAGCTCCAGAGCATTGTCAACGTCGGGCCACTGGATGGATGCAACCAGTGAGCGCACGCCGGCGGGCACGGGCAGGTCATGGTAACGCCAGTCGCCATTGCCCCAGGAGCCCTGGTAGCCATGCTGGAACTCCCCGGCGAAATTGCCGCGGCCCTTCTCCAGCGAGATCGGGACGACAACGGCCAGCGGTATGGCGGTGCTGCCGGCCATGACGTGGCCGGCATAGGTGCCGGCTGTCGCCTCTGCGGGGACCCGGACCTGCAGGCTGATCTGCCTGGTCTCGCCGGGCGCCAGCAGGTGCGGTTTGGGTGCAACGTCGACCCAATTCCACGCACTGCGGCGGAATGCCCGGATCGCCAATGTGAAAGGCTGAACGGTGTCCCGCTGTCCAAGCCGCAGGACGATCCGGGCCGTCCAGCGGCCCGGCTGGGCCCGCGCCACCCAGGTGTCGACGCTCTTGGCCAGTTCCAGATCGCCGGCCACAGTGGGCCGCTGGTAGTTCACGAAGTTGCCGCTGGGGTCGTACAACGCCACCAGCAGGCGGGCCGAGTTCGGCCCGTGGTCCTCGCTGGGCCAATCCAGCGACACCTGCATGAGATGGGTGCCGGGTGCGACATCAAACTGGATGTGCTGGGTTGACTGTGCCGGGGTGATCTCACCGTTGAAGGCGGAGCTCAGCGGCTTTGTATGCTCGAACTGGAGTGTGGAGACGGGTACTTCAGCCGCTTCCGTCCCGATGTTGGTCAGGTCAAGGCTGACGGTTGCCTCCTTGCCGGGCATGACGACGACCGGCGCAGGCCGGGATGCGGTCACCATGCGGGGCTGCCCCTGGATCGCCTGCACCGCCCGCAGGCAGTCGACCCGGCCTGCACCTTGCATGTGGGCGGCGAAGCCGAGGTCCTCGGCCGTACTGCAAGCAATGGCGACCAACTCGTCCGGCGTCGGATACCGCCCCCGGACCTTGTAGAACGCATGAAACATGAGAGCAGCGGCGCCGGCCATGAGCGGGGCGGCCTGGCTGGTGCCGCCGAAGAGCTGGAAGACCTTGCCTTCGGCGGCGCCGGCCATAGGAGCCAGCCCCCAGTCGAAGGCGCCCGGGGCCAGAATGTCGGGTTTGACGCGGCCGTCCGCGGCGGGGCCCTGGCTTGAGAAGGAGGCCAGCTGGTCAGCCGCCCACTTGCCGGGCTGGGCGAGGAAGCCCATCTCCGAGAAGCTGCGGTACATGGTGCTGGCGCCGACGGTCAGGGCGCCCGGCGAGGAGCCCGGGCTCTTGAGCGTGCCGTAGCCGCCGCCCTCGTTGCCGGCGGACACCACGACAAGGAGGCCCCGGTCACGCAGCGCCGTGACGGCCCGGGCCAGCGGGTCCTGCCCGTCGTTCGGCAGGGCGATGCCGCCCAGGCTCATGTTCACGATGTGTGCGCCGTGCTCTGCCGCCCACTCGAGCGCAGCGATGATCGCACTGTCGTAGCCGCTGCCGACGCGGGCGTCAAACACCTTGGCGCTCATGAATTTGACCCCGGGCGCCATCCCCTGAATCCGGGTGTACGCCATGGGTTTGCCTGTGGTCTCTTCGGTGATCGTGTAGACCTGGCGCCCCTGCGCCGCGATGGACCCGGCGACCGCTGTGCCGTGGCCGACTGTGTCAGTCAGATCGGTCTCGGTGAAGTCGGCGGCGAGGGGGTTGCCGTCAGGGCCCAGAATGGCTGTGCCGACCAGGTCGGGGTGATTGAAGTCGATGCCGGAGTCGATCACGCAGACCCGGACGCCCGCACCGTCAATGCCGAGCTTGTGCACCGCGTCTGCCCCGGTAAGGGCCACGGCCAGGGGGGAGATTTCCGGTGCCTCAGGGCTGGTCGGAACCTGGCCGGACGGGCCGGCGACCTCGGACAGGTCGTCGGCGCCGAAGGGACGGGGCGGAATGTGGCGGCGCCGGTCGGGGATCACCTTCGCGGTGGGGTAGCGGGCGAAGAATTTCTTGAGCGCCTCCGGTGTCATACCTACGGCGATGCCGGGAATCAGCTGGAACGAATGCGCCACCTGTGCCCCGCACTCCGCCAGCTGCTCCTTCAGCTGGTCAGCGCCCCCGGCCTGGCCGCACTCACATACGATCATCCGTGTGCCCTGCACGGAAATCCCTCCCTTTTTGGTCTATTGGTATTTCTATCCAACTAGCGAGAAATCCTGCTTTTGGAATCAATAGCACAAGATGGTTTTTGATACTTTGCGAGATGAGGGACATGTCGATTTATGTCGAACTGTTTTTTGGTTTAATCCATTCAATTCAGCGTAACAACTAGCCTCATGCGTGCGTCTAACGTGGAGTACGAATAGGAGGGACCCCATTATGTCGATCAAGGTCCGGCGCCTGGTGCCCACTCTGTTCATGTCGCTGCTCCTGGTGGGCGGCGCGGCCATG
>JAQBPS010000168.1 GCA_028287415.1 Bacillota bacterium
TCTGGGCGCAGGTGCTGGGGGTGGCCCGGGTCGGCATTCACGATCATTTCTTTGACCTGGGCGGCCATTCGCTGATCGCCACGCAGGTGATCTCGCGCATCCGGACCACGTTCGGGGTGGATCTCCCCTTGAAGGCGCTCTTCGAGGGACCCACGGTCGAACGCCTCTCCGCCCGGGTGGAGGCGATGCTGCGTGAGGACGGCGTGCCGGCTGCGGTCAGCATCGCGAGGCGAGCCGCCGACAGCGAGCCCCCGCTTTCCTTCGCCCAGCAGCGGTTATGGTTCCTGGATCAGCTCGAGCCGGGAAGCGACGCTTACAACATCACCGTGGCGCTCCGCCTGGACGGCCAGTTGCACATCGCAGCACTCGAGGGCGCGTTCGCCGAGATCGTGAACCGCCATGAGGTGTTGCGGACAACGTTCGACACCATCGCGGGGGTACCGGTACAGCGGATTGGTGAGCCGGGCGCCGTGTCGATCCGCCTGGTGGATCTGGAGGCGGTGGCTGACGGGGAGCGGGAGTCGGCTGTCGACCGGCTCGTGCGCGAGGAGGCGGAACGGCCCTTCGACCTTTCGGCAGGGCCGCTGCTCCGGGTTACGGTGATCCGGGCATCCGCTGAGCAGCAGATGCTGGTGTTGGTCATGCATCACATCATCTCCGATGGCTGGTCCGCCGGCGTCCTGGTGCGGGAGGCAGCCGCGCTCTATGCAGCGTTTGTGGGCGGACAGCCCTCGCCCCTGCCGGCCCTGCCCATTCAGTACGCGGACTTCGCTGCCTGGCAGCGCAGCTGGTTTGCCGGGGACGTGCAAGCGCAGCAGCTGGCGTATTGGCGGCGGCAGCTCGATGGTGCGGCGGTTCTCCAACTGCCGACTGACCGTCCCCGGCCCGTGGCCCCGACCCGAGCGGGTGCGACCGCAGCGCTTAAACTGACGCAGCCGCTGACAGACGGCCTCAAGGCGCTCGGACGTCAGGAGGGCGTGACGCTGTTCATGACCCTGCTGGCGGCCTTTCAGGCGCTGCTGCACCGCTACACGAACCAGGCGGACATCGCGGTCGGGTCGCCGGTGGCCAACCGGAACCGTGCCGAGACTGAGGGGTTGATCGGTTTCTTCGTCAACACCCTGGTCCTGCGTACGGATCTGTCAGGGAACCCGACATTCCGGGAACTGCTGGAGCGCGTGCGCGAGAGCACCCTCGGGGCCTACAGCCACCAGGATCTGCCGTTTGAACAGCTGGTGGAGGCGCTCCAGCCGGAGCGGGACCTCAGCCACTCGCCGTTCTTCCAGGTCCTGTTCGCCCTCCAGAACATGCCCGTACCCGCGCTGGAACTTTCGGAGCTGACGCTCAGTCCGGTGGCAGTGGAAAGTGGGACGGCCAAGTTCGACCTGTTCCTGGCGATGACGGAGGAGGAGGGCGGGCTCTCTGCGGTGGCGGAGTACAGCACCGAACTCTTCGACCCGGCGACCATCGCCCGGCTGTTGGCCCACTTCCGAACCCTGCTGGCGGCGGTCGCCGCCAATCCGGAGCAGCGGCTCTCCGACCTGCCGCTGCTGACGGAGGCCGAGGAACGGCAAATGTTGATCGCGTGGAACGAGACGGCGCTGGCCTTGCCGGCTGAGGCTTGCGTCCACGAGCTGGTCGCCGCGCAGGCGGCACGGACGCCTGACCTGGTGGCCGTCTCCTTTGCAGGCGAATCGCTCACGTATGAGCAGCTGAACCGACGCGCCAACCGGCTGGCGCACTACCTGCGCAAGCAGGGGGTAGGGCCGGACGTGCTGGTGGGGATCTGCGTGGAGCGCTCCCTTGCGATGCTTGTAGGGCTGCTCGGCATCCTCAAGGCCGGGGGTGGGTATCTGCCGCTGGATCCGGCCTACCCGCAGGAACGGCTGGCGTTCATGATGGCGGACGCCAGGATACCGGTGCTGCTGACGCAGCAGCGGCTGGTGGCCGCGTTGCCCGCGCATGGGGCGCAGGTGGTCTGCCTGGATGCCGACTGGGCGGAGATCGCCCGGGAGCCTGAGGGCAATCCGGACAGCGGCGTGGGTGCCGGGAACCTGGCCTATGTGATCTACACATCGGGCTCCACGGGCAAGCCGAAGGGCGTGCAGGTAGAGCACCGCAGCGTCGTCAACCTCCTGACGGCGATGCGGCAGGAGCCGGGGCTCACGGAAGCGGACGTCGTGGTGGGGCTGACGCCCATCTCGTTCGACATCGCGGTACTCGAAATGTTCCTGCCCTTGACCGTGGGCGCCAGCGTGGTGATCGCCAGCCGGGAGGCGGCGGCGGACGGCACGCGCCTGTCGCTACTCATCAAGGATTGCGAGGCGACACTGCTTCAGGCGACGCCGGCGACGTGGCGCCTGCTGCTGGAGGCGGGCTGGGCGTCTCACCCGGGCCTCACGATGATCACCGGCGGCGAGGCGCTGCCGCGGGAGCTGGCCATGCGGCTGGTGCGCGGGGGCGGCACGCTGTGGAACCAGTACGGTCCGACCGAGACCACGGTCTACTCCACCCAGCACAAGGTGAGGGCAGAGGACGGGCCGGTTCCGATCGGGCGGCCGGTCGGCAATACGCGGCTCTACAGCCTGGACCCACACGGGCACCCCGTGCCGGTCGGTGTGGCGGGCGAACTGCATATCGGGGGCGGGGGCCTGGCCCGGGGTTATCTGCACCGTCCGGACCTGACAAGTGAGAAGTTCATCCCAAGTCCGTTCGTGCCGGGTGAGCGATTGTACCGGACCGGCGACCTGGTGCGCTATCTGGCA
>JAQBPS010000200.1 GCA_028287415.1 Bacillota bacterium
CGTGGACTTGCCGGCGCCGTTGTCCCCCAGCAGCGTGCTGACCTCGCCCGGATAGACCACGAAATCGGTCGCCTCCAGAGCTGTGACTTGGCCGAAGCGCTTGCCGATACCACGCGCCTCGAGCACAGGAACGGCCCGACTCGCCTGCGCACTCATCGCAGCACGCCCCTGAACAGCCGAAGCTTTTCGGCGACCAGTTTTTGCATGGCGCCACGGGCGGAGGTGAGGGCCTTGCGGGGGTCGATGGCGGCGGGGTCAGCTGCCAGGGCGCCGCGTAATGTGTGGGCATAGGCGGCCTTCAGCTCAGTCCCGACGTTGATCTTGTTGATGCCTGCGGCAACGGCAGCCTGGATCTGCGCTTCGTCCACGTCCGAGCCCCCGTGGAGGACCAGTTCGCAGTCCACCATTGCACGCATCGCCCTGATCCGCGCGATGTCGATCTGCGGACGCTCCTTGTAGAAGCCGTGGGCGGTGCCCACCGCCGCTGCCAGGGCGTCCACGCCGGTGAGGCGAGCGAACTCAGCCGCCTGTTCGGGCGGGGTCAGCCCTGCGCTCCCCCGATAGAGGCCCTCCTCAGTGCCGCCAATGACGCCGATCTCTCCTTCCACCCAGACGCCGCAGGCGTGGGCCAGTTGGACCGCCTGGCGCGTCAGGGCGATATTTTCATCAAACGGGAGATGGGAGCCGTCGATCATCACCGAGTTGAACCCAGCCTGGATGCATTGCACCACCGACTCCAGGCTTGAGCCGTGGTCCAGCTGGCTGTGTACCGGGACGGACGCGCTTTCCGCCGCCGCCCCGAGCAGTGCCGCCATATAAGGAGCCCCGGCATACTTCAGCGCGCCTTCACTGACGAGGAGGATCACCGGCGTCTGCGCATCTTCCGCCGCCGCGACGACAGCCCGGATGTCTTCCAGGTTGTTTACATTGAACCCGCCGATTGCCTCTCCCTGGCCCACCATACTGGTCCGGCGCACCCTCATGGCTCTCGCCTACCTTTCGTTGATGGAAGCGTACAATTGCCAATCCGGCTCCCGTTTGCCTGCCGCCACTGCGGCCAGCGGCACCTCGGCCGGCTTGCCAGCCCGCCATGCGAGCATGCAACCCGTGCGGCCGCCTACCACAGCGCCAATCGCCGCCTCGGCAAGGGCCCGGCCGATGACCCGGTCTTGCGTGGATGGGATACCGCCACGCTGTGCATGGCCCAATGCGGTTTTGCGTATCCGGTGTGCTAGGTGCGGTGCCAGGGCCGCAGCGGGGTCCGCTCGCCAGGTCAACCCCTCCGAGACCACCAGCAACGCCTGCCCGGTGCGCTCCACGGCCAGGCTTAGCCGGGAGCCGATGGCGGCCCAGTCCGGCTCCGCTTCCGGGATGGCCACGGCATCGGCCTGAGCGGCGTAGGCGATCTGCAGCGCCAGGTGACCCGTGTTGCCGCCCAGTGTCTCCAGGAGGAAGACCCGCCCGGGCAGCGACTGGCCGGTTTGGCGCATACCGTCAACGACTGCGAGGGCGAACTGGCAGGCCGAGTCAAGACCAAGGGAGTACTCGGTTTCCGGCACGTCATTGTCGATGGTGCAGGGCACGGCCACACAGGGCACACCGAGCCTGTCCAGCAGGGCGGCGATATAGCCGATCGAGCCGTCGCCGCCCAGGACGGCCAGGGCGTTGAGGTCGGCCGCCCGGACTGCTGCGACCAGTCCCGCCATCTCTGCCGGCTGCTCCAGGCCCTGCGGCCGGGATGTCCCCAGGACCGTCCCGGGCCGGCTGTTGATACCGACCACGTCCAGCGGTGACAGCGGGGTGACCCGGCCGGAGCGGAGTCCCACGAAGCCGTCCCTGACGCCGCAAGGCGCCCACCCCTGAGCGAGCGTCCCGTAGGTGAGCGCCTCCACGGCCGCGTTCATGCCGGGACTGTCGCCGCCGCTGGTCAGGATCCCAATGCGTGGACGGGCCCTCACCATCGTGTCCGCTCCTTTATTTTCGTTTTCTTTCAAATTAGTGATTGATTTTAACCGTTGATGCTGTTTACTATATAAGCGTGATACAGAAAAGTCAAGTATTCTAACAAACGGTATCTTGATGATCCCTGTCGGGAGGGGCGGCCGTGTACGTCTTGGGGCTCGATATTGGCGGTACGAAGCTGGCTGCCGGCGTTGTGGCTCCTGACGGCCGGCTGCTCTCCTGGCAGCGGACACCGACGGGCGCCGCGGAGGGGCCGGGTGCAGTGATCGGCCGGCTCCTCCGGCTGGGGCGACTGGCCGTGGAGCGGGCGGGGGTTGACTGGCGGCAGATCGCGGCTGCGGGCGTCGGCTGCGGGGGTCCGCTGGATCCTGATCAGGGCGTGATCCTGGGTCCACCGCACCTGCCCGGCTGGGTCGAGCTGCCCCTGGGTCACCGCCTGGAAGGGGCCCTCGGCATCCCTGTTTACATCGACAACGACGCCAACGCCGCCGCCCTGGGCGAGCACCGCTTTGGTGCGGGACGGGGCACCAGTAACCTGGTCTATCTCACCATCTCGACGGGCGTCGGGGGCGGAGTGATCATTAACGACCGGCTTTACCGCGGGGAGAATGGCAACGCCGGGGAGATCGGACACATGTCCGTGGACTACAAGGGCCGCCGGTGCGTGTGCGGCCGCCAGGGCTGCCTGGAGGCATACGTTTCGGGGACAGCGATCGCCGCCCGGGCCCGCGAGGCAGTGCAGGCGGGCCGACCGTCCGCGCTCCGGGAACTGGCCGGTCATGCTTGCCGGATCACTGCCGAACTGGTGGTCGCGGCCATGCAAGCCGGAGACGCTCTGGCCGCCGCTATCTGGGCGGAAACGGTCACGATTCTGGCGGCCGGCCTGACCAATGTGATCCACATCTACAACCCGCGGCTGGTGGTGCTGGGCGGCGGGGTGACCAACGCCGGCGATCTGCTGTTTGAGCCGGTCCGGCGTCTGGCGCTGGGCGCCGCCTTCCCGCGGCTGGCCGCGGCGGTCGAGATCGTACCTGCCCGGCTGGGCGGCCAGGTGGGGGTGTTCGGCGCGGCCGCCGTGGCCCTGGACCGGCTGGAGCCGGAAGGAAGGGAGGCCTGCGAGCGTGTCTGAACAGCTGAGTCACTTTGTTGACGAGCACCTGGCAGTAGCGCAGCAGGTGCGAGATCGGATGCTCCCCGCCATCGCACATGTGGGCCGGGTGATCTGTGCGGCCCTCGCGGGAGGCGGGCGCCTCCTGCTTTTCGGCAACGGCGGGAGTGCCGCCGATGCCCAGCATTTCGCCGCTGAACTGGTGGGCCGGTACCGCCGGGAGCGGCGGCCGCTGCCCGCGGTTGCTCTGACAACGGACTCCTCGGCGCTGACCTGCATCGGCAACGACTACGACTTCAGTGCGGTCTTCGCCCGGCAGGTGGCGGCCCTGGGCGGCCCCGGCGACGTGGTGGTGGGCATCACAACATCCGGCAACTCGGAGAATGTCGTCCGCGGGCTGGCCGCGGCGCGGGAGCAGGGCGCCGTCACCGTTGCCCTCACCGGCGAAGGCGGGGGTCGGGCTGCGGCGGCCGCAGATCATGCCCTCGTGGTGCCCTCTGCGGTCACGGCCCGCATCCAGGAGATGCACACCCTGATCATCCACCTGCTCTGCGAACAGATCGACGACTGGGCCGGGGGCCTGGAGGCGCCCGGATCCGCACGGGGGTGACTGCTGTGGATTTGCTTCTGGGGATCGATGTCGGGACCACCAACACGAAAGCTGTCGCGTTTGATCTCACGGGCAATGAGGTGGCGCAGAACGCCCGGCCGACGCCCACCATCGGCCAGGGGGATGGGCAGCAGGCACACGACCCCGAGGCGATCTGGGCGCTTGTCGCCGCGCTGGTCCGGGAACTGATCACGGGGCTCCCGGCGCGGGCGCGGATCGCCGGCGTGGCCGTCGCCAGCGTCGGCGAGGAGATTATCCCCCTGGATGAGGCCGGGCGTGCCCTTCATCCGTCGATCTGCTGGTACGACAACCGTACGGAGGCCCAGGCGGCCCGGTACGCCGCCCGCCTCACCTCGGCGGAGACCTTTCGGATCAGCGGCCTGCCGATCCACCCCATCTGGTCGGCCTTCAAGATGCAGTGGATCCGGGATCACGCGCCGGATGCGTTCCGCAAAGCGCAGATGTGGCTCTGCATGGCCGACTACATCACCTACCGGCTGTGCGGGGAGGCCACCACCAGCTACAGTCTCGCCTGCCGCACGCTGCTCTTCGACCTGCGGGAGCGCCGCTGGTCGGATTCACTGCTTGACGCAGCCGGCGTCGCTGCCGCCACGCTGCCCGAGCCCGTTCCCAGTGGGGCGCCCGCGGGCAGGGTGACCGCCGGGGCTGCCCGTGCCACGGGGCTGGCGGAGGGAACGCCGGTGGCCGTGGGCGGCCATGACCACATCTGTGGGGCGCTGGCGGCGGGCGCGCAGGAGCCCGGCGCGGTCTTCGACTCCGCCGGGACCGCTGAAGCGATCCTCGTAGTGCTGGCGGAGCCGGCGCTCGACCCGGAACTGGGCGGCCGGGGCATCACGGTCGGCTGCCACACCGCCCGTGACCGCTACTACGCGCTGGGGGCCATGCCCGCGGGCGGTGTGCTGGACTGGTTCTACCGGCTCTGGACAGGCGGTCAGGGCGGCATGGACCGGGATGGCGCGCTGGCGGCGGCCGCCCAGTCCCCGCCGGGCGCACACGGGCTGCTCTGTCTGCCCTACCTGATGCCCGGTGCCCAGCCGGGCTGGGGCCGTGAGGGAGTGCTGTACGGGCTTCAGACCAGGCACGCCGCGGGCGACATTGTCCGGGCCGGCATGGAAGGGCTGGCGTATGAAATGCGCCGGCATTACGAAAGCGTGACGGGCGCCTTCGGGGTCAAACCGGCGCAGATCCAGTTCGCCGGCGGGCTCAGCCGGAGCCGCCTGATCATGGAGATCAAGGCGAACGTGCTGGGCATTCCCGTGATTCCCCTGGCCCATTCTGAGCTGGTGGCGCAGGGGGCAGCGATACTGGCCGGCATCGGCGCCGGTGTCTACGCCTCTGAGCACGCCGCTCTGATGGCGGTCCGCAACACTGCGGCGCCGGTACTGCCCGACCCCGCGACCGTCGCTGGTTACCAGCACCTGTTCGAGCAATACCAGAGCAGGAGGGACCGTTATGGCACTGAGTGAGGCCCGGGTTGACGAGGCACGCCGGCGGACGATCGAGTACCTCAACCGCGCGGGCATCCGGCTCACGCCGCAGGAAGCGCAGGAGATCGAGATCGTGGATTTTGGCCTCGGGGACCTGGAGCGCACCGGGCTGGAACTGGTGGTGTATATCAACACGCCCCGTTACTGCGCCAAGGAGTTGGTGCTCTTCCCCGGGCAGACGTGCGCAGAGCACCGGCACCCGCCCATGGGCGCGGGGAACCCCGGCAAGGAGGAGACCTTCCGTTGCCGCAGCGGTGTCGTCTACCTGTTCGTGGAGGGGCAGCCCACCGTTAACCCGCACTGCAAGCCCCCCGCCGGTGATGTGCCCTATTATACGGCGGCGCACGAGATCGTCCTTCACCCCGGCGAGCAGTACACCATTGCGCCCAACACCCGGCACTGGTTTCAGGGCGGTGACGAGGGTGCCGTCGTAAGCGAGTTCTCCTCCCTCAGCCGTGATGAGTGCGACGTGTTCACCGACCCGCGGATTGTCCGCACCGCAAGTGCGGGGGTGTTTATGCCTTGCTGATGGTCGATCGGCTGCGCCGGATCGTGGAACTCCTGCGGACCCATGGGAGCCTCTCCGTCGCATTTCTGGCCGGGGAGACGGGGGTCACCGAGCAGACGATCCGGCGTGACCTGGACCGCCTGGCAGCGCAGGGGCAGGTGATACGGAGCCACGGCGGTGCGACGCCGCCGCCGTCAGAACCGGGCGACGACTGCTTCACCGCCCGCCTGAGTCAGGCGGCAGATGCGAAGCGCCGCATCGCAATGGCAGCGGTCGCGCTCGTCCGGCCGGGCGAGCACATCATGCTGGATGCGGGTACCACCACGCTGGCCATTGCCCGGCTCCTTGCCGGCCACGACCGGATCAAGGTGATCACCAACTCGGTGCCGGTGGCCACCGAAATGGCCCAAAGGCCCGCCAGCGACATTGTCCTGATCGGGGGGGAACTGAGGGTCAGCACGCTCTCCACCGTCGGGCCTATGGCCCGGGAGTCCTTTGGCAGGCTGCATGTCCAGAAACTCTTTCTGGCCGCGAGCGGCATCGATGCGGAGCGGGGCTTCACCAACAGCAACCTGGCGGAGGCAGAGATCAAGCAGGCGATGATCGCCGCTGCCGAGGAGGTTTACGCCGTTGCGGACGGCAGCAAACTCGGACGGGTCTTGCTGTACTCCTTCGCAGCGATCGAACAGGTGAAGGCGCTGATCACGACCGCGAACGCGCCCCATGAGGCACTCGAAGCGATCCGCATGCGTAATGTCGATGTAATTCTTGTGTAGATAGCCTGATAAGGAGTGGTACGACATGAGTTTCAGCGCCATGGGCAAGCAGCTGCGCCTCCGCCAGTTGGAGAACGCAGCGACGGGCAAGTCGGTCATCGTCGCTATGGATCATGGCTTGAACGGGGTCCCCGAAGGGTTCGGCGTGCCGGGCCCCGTGCTTTCCAGGGTAATCGCCGCCCGGCCTGACGGCCTGCTCGTGACAGCGGGCATGGCGGCAGCAAACCGGGAGGCCCTCGCCGGGGCCGGCTTGCCCCTGGTGATCGGCGTCGATTTTCCGATTTGGGAGAGCGGCCGGGCTCTGGCCGTGCGCCTGGGAACCACGGTGGAGACGGCCATGCAAGTGGGTGCCCACTGCATCAAGGCGATCCTGCTGATGGACGCAGCCCCCGGCGAGCTCAGCGCGAACTTGCAGTATATCGCCGGTCTGGCGGCTCGCTGCGAGGCCTGTGGCATCCCCCTGATGGTGGAGCCGGTCGCCTGGGACTGGGAGCGCACGGAGCCCGAGCGGGCCGGGCGGGCGGTGCTGGATGGGTGTCGCGTGGCGGTCGAGATGGGCGCCGACGTCCTGAAGGTGGGCGCCGTCGGCGGCAGCCAGGCGGTCCTGCTGGAAGCGGTTCGTAACGCCCCTGTGCCGGTCACGGTGCTGGGCGGGGCGCGGCGGGACCCGGAGAGCGTGCTTGCGGAAGTGCGGGTGGCGGCGGAGGCTGGGGCGTGGGGTGCGGTGGTGGGGCGCAACGTGTGGCAGCACCCTGAGCCGGAGCTGGTGGTGCGGGGGCTGGCGCAGGCGCTGGGTGCGGAGACGGCGCGGCACTAGGGGAGACCACGTCAGCCGTGCTCCACGAGCTGCTTGCCCGGAAGCCTCCCGGTGTACGATGTTGGCAGCACTGCCGCGTGCAATTGGAAGTAAATGGTTGACGGCCTACGAGTGAGATGGTACCCTGGGGGTACGCAACGGCGAACACGTGTCCGTGTTTGGTCAGGTGCCCGGTTGGCACATGTGTTTGGTAGCAGCCGACGGCCTGACAGGCCGCGAAGTCGGCCGTGTATTAAGGGAGGTCTTGCGCATGCGTCGCAAGGGCATTTGGAGTTCGGATGGGTTGCACTACGCCCCGTCCCGGCGCGCCTTGCGGGAGCAGCAGCTTCGACAACTCGTCGTGGCCGCCACCCAGGAACTGCTCGCGGCCGTGGGCCCCCGCGCCTTTACCGTCAAAGAGGCGGCCCGTCGGGCGGGCGTCGCCCGCACCACAGTCTACAAGTACTTCCGGGACAAGGCTGGGCTATTGGCAGTCTGCCGTGCCCACGTGGCACGCGTAGGCAGCCGCCAGCTGAAGTGGTCCGCCACTGCTGCACGGGCCCACACGGAGAAAGACTGTCGGCTTTCCGGTCTGCGGCCCGGACTCACAGCGGTGCGACATGCCGTGCTGGCCCTGGTCGAGGGGCTGCAGGTACAGAGCGATTTGTTCTTGCTGACCGCTGGCGAAGCTGTTCGCTCCCGTCGGGCGCCCAGCTACCCGTACGGCGATCTGCCGGCCCCGTTGCCCCGGCAATTCTTCCGGGCCGTGGCCGACCTGTTAAGGGACGCCAAGACGCGGGGCGAACTGAAGCCCTCGGTGGACCCGCGCCAGGTTGCGGTGTGGGTGGCTGCGCTTTGGTGGCACGAACTTACGATTCGTGGCCCCCGCTTCGATCAGTCTCAGCCGGAGGCGGCCGGCCTGGCTGATCAGCTCGACAGCTTACTCACGGTACTTAGTGTGGCGTAATTCGCTGACAGCGCACCAGCCGATCATTCAGGGGTCTGCGCTGGGGCAGGCTGTGCCGCGCCTCCGCCACTGTCGGAGTCGGCAATGGATGGGTTACACCTCGACTGCCTGGAGCACCCGGTCTGCCTCATGAATCGCACTGAAAAGGTCGCCCAGTTGGACACAGTC
>JAQBPS010000206.1 GCA_028287415.1 Bacillota bacterium
TCGTGATGGGATCCGGCTGGGCGATTGACCACCTGTTTCCCTACCCGCTCGGCTACCAGGTGATGTTTGTCGCATCCTTCCTGGTGGCGATCCTGGAGATCGTCTGGTGGCTGCGGCTCAGGGAGCCAGCCGTCCACCCCGACGGCCCCGGGCAGGCGGCCGCCCCCGCCCGGATTGGCTTGCGCAGCTATCTGAGCGTCTTCCGGCACCGGCCCTTCCTGCGCTTCACCCTGGTCTCGATCCCCTTCCACTTTACGTGGATGATGGCCTGGCCGATCTTCACGCGGTTTCAGGTCTCAGAGCTGGGCATGGACAACACCTGGCTCAGCGTGCTCACGGTGGCAAATTCGGCGATCATGATGTGGGCCTATCCCTGGCTGGCAAGGCGGGCGGAACGGTACGGCAACCTGCGGATGATGGCCTTCTCCGCGGTTCAGCTGGCCCTGGCGCCGATCCTCACGGCGATCGTGCCGAATATCCAGTGGCTGGTCGTCGTCAACCTGGTCACGGGCATCGGGGTGGCCGGGGTCAACCTGTTCCTGCTGAACAATCTGTTGGACGTGTCGTCGAGTGAAGGGCGGCCCGTGTTTCTGGCGGTGCATGCCGCGCTGGTCAGCCTGCAGGCGGCGATTGCCCCGCTGGCCGGTGCCCTCATGATGAACGCACTCTCCAATCGGACCGCCCTTTGGGTTTCCGCCGGCTTCCGCATGGTCACGGGCTGTATGTTTTTCGTACTGCTTTACGTTGAACGGCGCGGGCAGGGAAACGCGGTCCTGGGAGCGAAGGGTGTGTAAATATTTCGCTGTGCCCAGAGAGGAGGACCCTACCCGTATGAAGATGATCATTGCCGTAGTCCGTGATGAGTTCGCGGGCAGTCTGACGGACCTGCTCACACAAAAGGGGTTTGGCGCCACCAAGCTGGCGAGCACCGGCGGCTTCCTGAAAGCCGGGAATACTACTTTTATGATCGGTGTCGCTGCGACGCAGCTGGAGGAAGTCCTGGGTGTGATCCGGTCCGTGTGCGTCGGCAAGGGACCGGTTCGCGAGGCGCTCCACGCTGAGGGCAGCATGGTTGGTGGCGGCGGCCCCGCCCCGGGCGCATCGACGGAAATAACGGTGGCCGGCGCGACGGTGTTCGTGCTCGATGTTGCCCGCATGGTGAAGGTGTAGATACGCGACGGTAGCAAAACCGGCCGCCACAGGATGGCGGCCGGTTTTGCTTTGGGCGCCTTGGGGATATAGCAGGTGTAGCGGGAGTGATCGAGAAATCAATTGCACCAACCCATGCTGGGAGGTATGCGGGCATGTGGCTTGATGATGAGGTGTCATCCGACATCGACCGATGGCTCAGCCGACTGGCCCACGAGGACGTCGCAGTGAGAACCGCTGCCTTGCGGGATCTGCAGAAGGCGGCCACGACCGGCCTTTCGGTTGCGAATGGCGCAAAGCTCATTCGCGCTGCTGCCAATCAGTATCCGCCCACGCGTTTCTCGCGGCAGGACACAGCAGCGCAGTTGATGCAGGCGGTTGCCGGCCAACCGCAGGCAGAGTACATCGAGTTGGTGATCGACCTCTTTTCCCGGCTGAACGCACAGACCCAGGATTGGGCCATACGACTGGTCGCAGCAACTGACACGCCAGAGGCGGCACACGCATTCGTCTCATTTATCGGGGAGTACGCTCGGCTGGGGCGTGAACCGGTGTTTCCGGTCGCGATCCCGCTGGAGCGAAACCCGAGATTTGGTGAGATTCTCTTTCCCGCTCTGCTGCAATACGGCTCTATAGAGCAACTTCGGCATCACGTCTATACCTTGTTTCTCCAGTACTGCCGGCATGGACTGGTTGCGGAGGAGATCCGGTCGGGCGCCGCACAGGGGATACTCGACTTGTACCGTTCACTGCGCTCGGAAGTCCTGCGATTGGAACAGCAGCCAGGCATAGACTGGCTGGAGGCGGACGACTACGAAAGCCGCCGATACACCGTCGCAGCCCTGCTCGATCTATTTCGCTACCTTCCGCAGGACGTCGTGAAAGCAGAACTGTACTCGGCGCTGGCATATCGGGACCACTTTCTCACGTTTGCAGCGCTGAGTTCGCTGCTCTACCTTGACTTCCAAGTGGAACCCGAGCACCTGGAAGTCGTGGCGGCGAACCGCGAGTACCGCAACCAGCTTTACGAGCTCATGGGTGATCTGGGGAAGACACACCTGTTTCCCCCGCGCTTTTGCAGCCAGGCAGCCTTTGCTGAAGCCAATATGGTGTCATGGCTTGTGTACCCCACAGAACTCGGCCGTGCTCCGGACGAGATCGAACTGATGGAAGTGGTCTCCTTCAACACAGACAGCGACTATGGTGTGCTCGACTATTACCTGTTCCGGTTCCGATCAACGCACGATTGGGCCGAGGAGAAGGGCTGGATGGCTGGTGTCGCTGGCCCATTCCTCAGAAAGGATGCGCCCGCCACGCACTCATACGGCGATACTTTTAGTAAATTCGAGCCATGGGCCAGCAAATCGCCTGAAGAGCATGTGGCAGAAATCGTCGAGCTGATGGAGAATTGGCGGAAGCACCACCGACACGAATGATTGCATTGAAGATCGCCAAATTGTAGGGCGCCAGGGGGAACCCCCGGCGCCTTTGTACATGCTTCCGCCCCCCGCTGCATAGAGATGGCACGGAAGCTGTCCCCGCGGAGGTGGCGCCCGTGCTCAATGTAATCTGGCTGGCACTGATGGTGTTCGGAGTCGGGGTGGCAGCCTTCACCGGCAAGGCCGGCGCCGTCACCGACGCCGCTTTTGCGGCCGGGAAACTGGCGATCGAGACCATCATCCAGCTTGCCGGCATGATGGCCCTCTGGATGGGACTGATGAAAATCGCCGAGAAGAGCGGCATGATGGAAGGCCTGGCCGTCGTGCTGCGACCCTTCGTGCGCTGGATCTTCCCGACCGTTCCCGGCAACCATCCGGCGATCGGCGCCATCCTGATGAACATCTCGGCCAACATGCTGGGCCTCGGCTCAGCCGCCACGCCTATGGGCCTGAAGGCGATGCAGGAACTTCAGGAGCTGAACCCCGACAAGGAGACCGCCAGCGAGGCGATGTGCACCTTCCTCACCCTGAACACGTCGTCCATCACCCTGATCCCCGGCACGATCATCGCCCTGCGCGCCGCCTCCGGCTCGGTCAGCCCCTCCGAGATCGTGGGCGCCACGCTGGTGGCGTCGTTCATCGCCGGGATCATCGGGATCACGCTGGACTGGCTCGTCCGGCGGTACAACCGGATGCGGGGGGAGGCGAAGCGCCGGTGATGTGGCTCGACACGATCTCACTCTGGGCGATCCCTGCCATGTTGGCCCTGATTCCCCTCTGGGGCGCGATCCGCAAGGTGAAGGTGTACGACACCTTTATTGAGGGGGCAGAGGATGGGCTGCAGGTTGCGGTGCAGATCATCCCCTTCATGGTCGGCATGATGGTTGCGCTCGCCATCTTCCGTGCCTCGGGGGCGATGGACCTGCTCGCACGCATGATCGACCCGATCACATCGCGCCTGGGCTTTCCGACGCAAATCTTGCCGCTGATGATCATCCGCCCGCTCTCCGGTGCCGGTGCGCTGGCGGTCACCGCCGATCTGCTGAAGAGCCAGCACCCGGATTCGTACATCGGACGGCTGGCGTCGATCATGCAGGGGTCAACGGACACGACCTTCTACGTGCTGACCGTCTACTTCGGTTCGGTCGGCATCCGCAAGACACGCTACGCGGCGGGCGTCGGTCTCCTGGCCGATGTAGCGGGTTTTCTTGCCGCTTTATATGCCTGCAACTGGTTTTTCGGGTGAGCTTGTGGCAGAATAGATGAGGGTATGCTTGCCTATTTCCCGTATTGGAACGAGGAGGACTTTCAACTAATGAGCGCTGAAGCGAAGCTGCAGGAGCTCGGCATTGTGTTGCCGGCAGCCCCCAAGCCCGTCGCCGCCTACGTCCCGTTCGTCCGCAGCGGGGACCTCGTCTTCACGAGCGGCCAGATCTGCCTGAAGGATGGCGCACTCGCCTACAAGGGCAAGATCGGCCGGGATCTGAGCCCCGAGGACGGCTTCCAGGCTGCCCGCATCTGTGCGATCAACACCCTGGCGGTCCTGAAGTCGGCGATCGGCTCGCTGGACAAGGTGACTCAGATCGTCAAGGTGACGGTCTTCGTCAACAGCGCTGACGGCTTTACCGCCCAGCCCGGCGTCGCCAACGGCGCATCGGAGCTCTACCAGCAGGTCTTCGGCGAGGCCGGGCGTCACGCCCGCTCTGCGGTCGGCGCCCCCGAGTTGCCCCTGGATACGGCGGTTGAGGTTGAAGTGATCGCTCGTGTGGCAGAGTAAATAGCAAACCGTTACGCAGCGGGCTGCGGTTGATCGCAGCCTGCTCGTCATTAGTCGGGGGCGTTCGTGCTACTTGCGAAGAGCAGTCCGCTCACATCCAGCACATACCGCCCTGGCGCCGCCTCTGCGGCGAGGAGGAGCGGATGACTGAGCGGTGTCTCCAGCGGCGGCTCGCCGCCGCGGAGCAGCCTCGCCCGGACCCCGCTGGTCAGGGCCGGCAAGTTGAGGAACAGGTTTGTGCGAATGCCGCAGATGATGGGGACGGCGCCGCCGACCTCGGCGGCGGCCAGAATCGCGGCCCGGGCCTGGTTCGGGCCAAGCTCAGCCGCCTCCAGATCGATCTGACAGATGTGCGTGCGGCCGGTCGCTGCCAGCCGCCGTCCCTCGGCAAGCCCCAGGCCGAGGTGGTATTCGTCACGGCCTAGTGAACGCCGTACGGTGCCCGACGGCGTTGCGATCCAGGTCTCAAAGAACGTGCCCAGCCGGAGCGTCACGGGTTTGTTGGTGATCAGTTCCAGGCCGAGATTCACTCTGTGAGTCACCTCCGAACCTCTGGCTCTGGCTGCGCCGTAGCAGATGATCCCATCCTATGTCCCCGAAAGTCCGATGGTGAGGTGTGAACCCTATGGCAGAGAAGCCCCGGAACCCCAGGCGTACCGAAAACGGTCCTGCAAAGCGCAACGATCGGGCGCCCCGCAAGGGTGGACCGGGCGAACGGCCGGCCCCCGCCGGCCGTCTAGCCGGCAAA
>JAQBPS010000248.1 GCA_028287415.1 Bacillota bacterium
CGGGCCGTAGTAAGCGCTGGCGTACTTGGCGCTGTAGGCCATGATCGGCACGTCCTGGAAGCCGTGCTTATCCAGGGCCGTGCGAATCGCCTCCACCCGGCCGTCCATCATGTCGCTCGGAGCGACCATATCCGCACCCGCCTGGGCGTGCGACAGGGCCGTCCTGGCGATCAGCTCGAGCGTCGGGTCGTTGTCGACCGTGTCGCCCTTGATGATGCCGCAGTGACCATGTGACGTATATTCGCACATGCACACATCGGTAATGATGTACATCTGCGGGAACTTCTCCTTGATCGCCCGGATGGCGTTCTGCACGCTGCCATGCTCGTGGTACGCCTCGCTGCCGATCTCGTCCTTATGCTCCGGCAGGCCGAAGAGGAGCACCGACCGCAGGCCGAGCCCCACCATCTCTGCGACATCGATCAGGATCTGATCGACCGACATCTGGAAGACGCCGGGCATGGAGCGGACCTCCTTCTTGACGCCCTGGCCGGGGGCGACCATCAGCGGGTAGATGAGGTCATCCTTGGTCACAACCGTCTCGCGCACCAGCCGTCGGATGGCATCGGTACGCCGCAGCCGGCGGGGACGGACGTTCGGAAAGCTGCTCATGAGAAATACGCCTCCTGCTATCTATGCAAAACGATTGGTTGCATCGGTAATAATAGCTTGCACAAGCGAGTCCATGGTCGCCGCTTCAGCGACCGCTGCCACCGCCAGACCCGCCGCCTCCGCGGCCTTTTGCGTCTCCGGCCCGATCACAGCAACCCGCACCCCGGCCAGCGGCTCAGGGCCGCCCAGTCGCAGCAGCAGGTTCTGCACGGTCGAGGACGAGGTCAGCGTGACATAGTCGATATCACCCCGGGCGATCGCCAGCTTGAGTTGCGCCACGTCGCCGCCCTCGCGGAGCGTGCGGTAGACAACCACGTCGTCCACGACGGCGCCCAGGGCGCGCAACTGCTCGGCGGGGGCGGGATCGGCCAGGTTGCCACGGGGCATCAGCACCCGGTCGCCAGCCGCAAGCAACGGCGCCATGAGCGACGGCAAAATGCCGCCCCGGAACTGGGCGGGCGTCAGTGCCACCTTCACGCCCAGCCGCTCCAGCGTCCGGGCGGTAGTCGTGCCCACCGCCACCACCCGCAGGTGGGCGAGGGCCTCTCCGCCGTAGCCGCCGGTCATCCGCAGCCGGCCTGTGAACTGCTCGGCACCATTGGGACTGGTGATCACGAGCCAGCGGTACTGGTCAAGGGCGCTGATTGCGGCGTCGACGGGTGCCCACGATTCCGGATCGGCGATGGTGATCACCGGGAATTCGTAAATCTCGCCGCCCTGCGCCTGAATCTTCGCCACCAGCGCCGATGCCTGGGCCTTCGCCCTGGTCACCAGAATGCGCTGTCCGGTCAGCGGCTTGCCCGCAGCCACCGGGATCATCTCCCTGCGTAAGTTGTCCTATCGCAGTATACCACTAAGTAAACGTGAGCGCGCTGCGAAGACGGAAGGAGGCACCCGCATGAGTGCCTCCCGCGCGCCATTGCGATGGTCTTCTAGCGTCCGTACCCCCCGCGGAGGCGGCCCGTCCGGCCGGCAGCGCCGCTCCGGCCGGCCGCGCCACCGGCCCCGACGCCCTCAGCGGTACCGCCGGTCACACCGGCGCCGCCGATGCGATCGCCAGGCGCCGTGTAGCCCTCGGTGCCGCCGAGTTCGTTAGCGAACTCCAGGCTGGTGCGGGTAGCGCGATCGGCCTGATCAGCATTCATGCCGCCGACGCCGCCAGTGCGACCTGCGCCACCGGCACCACCGACAGCACCGGCGCCACCGATGCGAGCGCGACCGGCCCGATTCCCCGTGTTTCCATTGACAGCCACGGTGAAAAGCCCCCTCTTTAGTGGAGTAGGTTGCCCGGGACCAACCATAGCTTCTCCGCATTCAGTCGGGCTTACACTAATCCGCCGCGCTCTCTGTGACCATTCCCGCGGCCTTCTTGCGCACGAGCGGGATCACCTGCTCGCCCACGCGCCAGGCCTCCTCAAGGTGCGGCCAGCTGGACAGAATGAACGTGTCGATGCCGTGACGCACGTAGTCGGCGAGCACGTCCGACACCTGCTCAGGCGTGCCCACGATCGCCGTGCTGGCGCCGCCGCGGATGCGCCGCAGCCCGGCCCAGAAGTGCGGCGCCACGATATCTTCGTCGTTGGTCGCCAGGCCCAGCAGGCGCTGCTGGCCGACCGACTCCAGGCCGCTCAGCGTGCTTTTCCGCTTCTCCATCAGCGATGGATCGGCGTCGGCGATCAAAGCCCTGGCGGCGTTCCAGGCCTCCTCCTCCGTATCGCGGACGACGACGTGGATGCGAACGCCCGCCCCGACCTTGCGGCCCTGGCCCTCGGCACGGCGCCGCACATCGGCGACCTTCTCGCCAACCATCTGCGGCAGCTCGCCCCAGCTCAGGTACACATCGGCCAGCTCGCCTGCAATGTCGTGGGCAAGCTCGGAAGAGCCGCCGAAGAAGATGCGCGGGCCACCCGCATTGACCGGCAGCGGCGTCAGGGTCGCGCCGCTAAGCTGGACAAACTCGCCGTCAACGGTAACGGACTCGCCGTTCCAGAGGCGCTTGATCGCCTGTAAGTACTCGCGGGTGCGCCGGTAACGGCCGTCGTGATCAGCCGCATCGCCGTAGGAGAGCTGCTCGGCGGTGCTGCCGCCGGAGATCACGTTCAGGTTGACCCGCCCGCCGCTGATCTGGTCCAGGGTTGCGACCATTTTTGCGGTGATGGCAGCGTTGATGACGCCCGGCCGGGTCGCCACCAGCAGCTTGAGCTTCGTGGTGACCGCCGCCAGTGCGGCTGCCATCGTCCAGTTGTCATAGAGCGCCGTCGGCTTGACCCACAGGTCGCCGCTGGCGCTGGAGCCAAAGCCGAAGGGCATCAGTGCGCCGTCGAAGCCCGCGCCTTCAATGGCCAGGGCCAGCTGCTTCTGGTAGTCAAACGTGGCGAGCCGCTCAGGGCTCTGCGTACCGAGCTTGCGGCCATCACCGTTCTGGGGGATAAACCAGAGAAATTCGAGCGCCATGCTGCTCCTCCTTGTCACAAATCAAATTGCCCACTCAGCGGGCTCGTTCCGGCCGGGCCGGAACAGGGAGAGCAACTCCCGGCGGGCTTCGCCGAAGCCGTGCGTGGTGCGGTCGCGGGGCCTGGCCAGCGGTACCTCGTACATGGTAATAATGCGGCCGGGGTTGGCCTCCATCACCGCCACCCGATCGCTCAGGTAGACCGCCTCATCGAGGTCGTGGGTGACGAGCACCGCGGTCGTGCGGCTCTGCTCCCAGATCTCGGCGAGAGCGTCCTGGAGCGCCATTTTTGTGAAGGCGTCCAGCGCACTGAAGGGCTCGTCCAACAGCATCACTTGCGGCTCGTTAATCAACGCCCGGGCGATCGCCACCCGCTGGGCCATGCCGCCCGACAGCTGGTGGGTATACAGGTCGCCCGCATGCGTGAGGCCGACAAGATCAAGATAATGGGCAAGCAGTGCGTCGCGGTCGCCGCCAGGCTTGCGCCGGCCGAGGAGTACGTTCTCACGCACCGTCAGCCACGGGAAAAGCCGGGGTTCCTGAAAGACGACGCCCAGCTCCGGGTGCGGCCCTTCAATCGGGTTGCCGCCGGCGAGAATCCGGCCGCCCTGAGGCTTGTCCAGCCCCGCCGCGAGCCGCAGGAGCGTCGACTTGCCGCAGCCGCTCCGGCCGACCAGAGCGACAAACGCTCCGGCCTGCACCTCGAGGTCCAGATCGGCCAGGACGGTATGCGGCTCGGGCGTGTCGAACGTCCGGGTAACCCGGGAAAAGGTGAGCGAGTAGGCCATTCGTCACACCCCCTCGAAAGTCTGGCGCCAGCGGAGCGCGCGCCGCTCAATCAGCCGGATGAGCGAGTCGATCAGCTTGCCCGACACGGCATACACGACGACACCCAGCAGGACGATGTCGGTCTGGGAGAACTCACGGGCGTCCCAGATCATCGAGCCGATGCCGCGATGTGCGCCGAGGATCTCAGCGGCGATCAGGGCGAGCCAGGCTGAGCCGAGCGCCAGCCGGAGGCCGAGCAAGATCGAGGGCAGGGCGGCCGGGAAGACGAGCACCCGCAGTCGCTCCCAGGTGCCGAGCCGCAGTACGGTCGCCACTTCCACCAGCTTGCGGTCGACGCCGCGGATGCCATGGAACGTGTTGACGTAGATGTGGAAGAAGACGGCTGCGCCGACCAGGAGCACCTTCGGCAGCTCGTCGATGCCGAACCAGAGGATCAGCAGCGGGGCGAGGGCCAGGTTCGGGATCGTGCGGTTCATCTGCACGGTGGTGTCGACCCAACTCTCAGCCTCGCGGGACATGCCCACCCACGTGCCGAGAATCAAGGCGGGAATGCCGCCCACGATCAGGCCCAGTCCGGCCCGCTGGAGGCTCATGAGCAGGTGCAGCGGCAGGTCGCCGCTCAGGGTCAGGTCCCAGCCGGCTTGCAGGACTCGGCTGGGGGCGGGCAGCAGCACGGGCGAGATGTTGCCCAGGGTGGCGAGGAGTTGCCACACGACCAGGATGAAGACCGGCAAGGCCCAGCCTTTCAGATGGCGGAGCGGACGTTTGCGCGCTCCGGTTGATGGCGTTGATGCTTCAAGGCTTGCAGACATTGCGGGCCCCTTCCTCCCTTACGGCTTCACAAATCGGTCGTCGACGACCTTGGCGAAATCGGTGATGTGGGGCAGGTGTGCGATCTGTTTCAGCACGTCGGAGATGCCGTTCGCCCGCGCGACGACATCGGCAGTGATGGGCTTGAGGACAGGGGCTGCGTGGGACAGCCATGCCGCCGCGACCTTCGGGTTGGTCGCGTAGATCCGGGCGAACGTGGCCACCTGCTCCTGGGCACTGAGGCCGTTGAAGTACGCTAGCTCCTCGGTGCGGGCATTCACGTAGGTCTGCACGAGGTCCGCATGATCCCTGGCGAACTTGGTGCTGGTCACGGTGACGTAGTAGTCCGGGAACCCCTCAGGCACCGCAAGAGCCCGGGCGTCGCCGACCTCCGCCTCCTGGATCGAGCGGAACGGCTCCCACACCA
Source organism: Bacillota bacterium (assembly GCA_028287415.1). Taxonomy (GTDB): domain Bacteria; phylum Bacillota; class Sulfobacillia; order Symbiobacteriales; family Symbiobacteriaceae; genus RYN-353. The sequence continues at coordinate 5,091 of JAQBPS010000248.1, forward strand.
CCCACGCAGCAACCGCGCCGGTCGCGAAGGCAGGGCGGCCGTCCGCCGGCTGGAGGTTGACCACCTGGACGTCGTCAAGCGTGAGGTTTGCCTTCTGGAGCGCGTAGAGCAGGAACGCCCAGCTTGACGTGCCCTTGGCGACCGCTACCTTCTTACCCTTGAGGTCGGCGACGCTGCCCAGAGGCGAGTTGCGCTTCACCAGGATGGCGCTGGTCGCACCCTCGGTCACAACGCCGATCGCTTTGAAGTCAATCCCGGCCGCCTGGGCGGTGATCGCCGGCGTCAGGCTCAGGTCGTAAATAAAGTCGATGTGACCGCCGGCCAGGGCCTCGAACATGGGCGGACCGCTCTGGAAGCTGACCCACTTGACCTGGATGCCCTGCTTTTCGTAAGCCTTCTCGAGCAGGCGCTGCTCCTTCAGAAGGTTGGTTTTCCGCTGATAACCGACCCGCACTTCGGTCGGGGGCTGCCCCTTGCTGCCGGCGCCACAGCCAGCAAGCAGGCTGAGTACAAACGGCAGCATCAGGATCCACGCAAGGTTCCGGCGCAATCCGGCAACTCCTCTCTCACACGGTTCTCAGGACTTATGGATAACTATAGTCAACAAACCATACTAAGTCAATCGGATTATACGGCATTCGTACCAGTCGACACCTGAATGTGCTATGGTAAAGGGGTACACGGTTACCCAGGAAAAGGAGCGATCACCATGCAGTTGCATAACCAGACCGCCATCATTACCGGCGCCGGAAAGGGGATCGGTGCCGCTACCGCTCACGCCCTGGCCAGGGAAGGGGTTCAGCTTGGCCTCGTGGCCCGGACGGCGGCCGATCTTGAGCAGCTACAGCGGGAGCTGACCGATAAGTATCAGGTGAAGGTCTACTTCGCCACGGCGGACATTGCCGATCGGAGTGCAGTCGAGCGTGCGGTCGCCACGCTGACGGAGCAGCTTGGCCGGGTTGATAT
>JAQBPS010000267.1 GCA_028287415.1 Bacillota bacterium
TGACCGGTCAGCTTGAAGAGCTGAACAACTGAGGAATGGTCTTTAGTAGTTCAGGGATCCGATCTTGTCCTGACCGATTTTGAACTGTCCGTTCACGAGATTTCCCTTTATACCGAATAGGGTTAACGATCTCGCATTCGAGTCCTCCACCCAATAGAACTGGCTGTAAGGCGTGCCTGCGAGGTTGTTCGGGGACAACAGCCCATAGACCACAACCCGCTCTATCTTTCCCATCGTGCCCACCTCTCCATAATCATCATCAGCCGACTGTACGACCTGTCGGACAGAGATTCGATTCGTGGGAGAACAACCCTTTCTTCTGTTGAAAGGTTATGGATTATGTGAATCGACAATTTCATGGTACCCTAAAAAAGACAAGGAGCGGTACCCGCCTATTTGACGGGGCCGCTCCTGATTGCAGTCCACGGTAGAGGCGGTACTTCGCAGCCGCTACGCTGTGGGCATTCTTTATGTCGCGGATCCCATCACTTTCGGGCCACGAGGCTGAAGACCCAGCGCGTCGGGCTCCCGGGTGACGCCGAGGGTGTCGAAATCCGTAGCGGTGGTCAGCCAGGTGGCACAGCCGCCCTGCCCATGTGCGTCAATCACGAAGACGCCCCCGCTGGTCCGCTTGCCGTCCTTGACCAACCAGAGCTGGTAAGCTTCCCCGGCGCTCAGCGGTGGCAGGCCCTCCGCATGCAGGGAGATGCGCGTGCCGTTTCGCTCGCGGGCGACGAGTACCTTGCCGCTGGCGGTCTGGGCATTCTGCGTGCCGACCAGGCTGACGCTCCTTTCGGTCGCCGCTGCCTGCTGCACGCCAGGAATCGCGACGCCGGCCACACGCAGCACGCCGTACGAACCGGCGATGAGCGCCACAGCTGCCGCAGCGGCGCCCCAGGCGGGCAGATGCCGGCGCTTCTTCGGCGTGGCTGTCTGGCGGGGTTCGGCCTTGATGCGGTCGAGCAGTTTCGCCCGCAGCTGCGGCGGCGGCTCAACGGCGGGGACGGCGAACGGCAGCAACTCAAGGGTTTCGGCCACCTCACTGAGCTTGAGCCGGCAGGGCGGGCATGCAGCGATGTGCGCCTGGTAGCGCTGTTCCTCCGCTCGCGTCATTTGCCGGAGGCTGTAGCTGATCGCCTCATCGGTGTGGGGACAGGCGTACATGCTGGTCAGCCTCCTTTCGGCGCGGGATGAGCAGGTATTGACGCAAGGCCTCAAGGCCCAGGCGGAGCCGCCCCTTGACGGTACCGAGCGGAATCGCGAGGCTGTGGGCGATCTCCTGATGGGTCATCGCCCCGAAGTAAGCCATCTCCAGGGCGAGCCGCTGCTCGGCCGGCAGGTGTACCAGGGCGCTGCGGACCTGGGCGCCCATCACGGCGGTTTCGGCATCACCGGCGGTGTCGGCGGCGACGTCCGGCTCGTCGGGCCAGTCGTCAAAGCGGCTCGGAGCGGCGCGATGGCGCGCCCGCACCTGATCGACGGCCGTGGTGTAAGCGATGTGCAGGATCCAGGAGCTGACCCGGCCGCGCTCCGGATCGAAACGGGCGGCGTTCCGCCACGCTTTGACGAAGACCTCTTGGGTCACATCTTCGGCGGCGGCGCGGTCAGTGAGGATGCGGCAGGCGAGGGCGAAGACCTGGCGGCCATAGCGGTCGTACAGGTCGCCGATGGCGCTCTGGTCGCCGCTGCTGACGCGGGCCATCAGTCCGAGGTCGTCCATGGGAACGGCTCCCCTCCGATCGCAACCCTTTTGGGCATACGCTGCGTGTCGCTGGGTGGATCATTGCATTTGATGTGATCCAAGGGTGGTACGTGGACCATATGTCTGCCAGATCATGAAGTGAGGCAAAGGGGTATTATTGGAATGGTAAAGATATTCGCTCTCATACCTGCCCTGTTCCTGCTGGCGGCGACCGGTACCGCGCTTGCTGAGGGGCCCCAGGATACGTGGAAGATTACGGCCCCGGCGGACGGTGCGTCGACCAAGGCGTCTGAGGTGACGGTGACGGTCGATCCCGGCCAGATGAAGATTGTGCCGCCGGGTGCGGTGGTGGCGGGGCAGGGGCACTGGCACTTCATGGTGGACGGCAGGGAGGTCGGCAAGGGCGCGGCCAACTCGTTTACCTACAAGGGCCTGACCCCGGTAAGCACGTGCTGGAGGTGGCACTGCACCAGGGCGATCACTCGCCCTATCCGGGCGATACGGGCCGTAAGGTGACCGTGAACACGGGGGCGACCGGCGGTGCGGGCACCATGGCCACCTATGCCGTGGCTGGTGTGGCGGTGCCGGGTGCGGCGGGGTATCTGTTTGCCCGGAATCGCTCAGTCCGCGTCGGCTAGCCGTGCGGGTGGCAAGGAGTTACTGGGCGCTGATCATGCTGGGTGCGGTGCTGGCTGCGGGGTGTGGGGGGGCCGGCGGGCGTGTGGGCATGCCGGTGGCGCCGGTCGCTGCGGCTCCGACCCCGGCTCCGACCCCGACCCCGGCACCGACCCTGACCCTGACCCCGGCGCCGCCGACCCCGCCGCCGGTTAGTTCGCCCGCTGCAAC
>JAQBPS010000279.1 GCA_028287415.1 Bacillota bacterium
GGATTTTCGTTTTGGTGGGCATCTTGAGGTCGGGAGTGGGGTGTTTCAATATATATTTTTAACACCCAAGTCCCGACCTTACAGAGGATCCCACAAGGAAAATCCATGCAGATCCGTTAAATCCGTGGAATCCGTGATAAAAATAGAAAAACTCCCGCCCATACTCCCACACCTGCTAGAGCATCGTCGCCGTCTGCGTGCGGTGCGCGGGAACCGGGTAATAAATGCCTTCTCTCAACTGCCCCACCCCACCACCCTGAACCTCCTGGTATAGCGTGCCGCCCGGTGGCAAATTCTAGGCAGGATGATCACCAGGGGAGTGATGTCCACTTGTCCCAGATATCTTTAGCGTTACCGCCGCAGGGGAATCTGTCGGGAGCGATGCTGGCGGGCCGGCCCGCAGATGGCAAGCTGCGCTGGTTTGCTGACAACCTTGAGCGGGTCCTGACACAGAATGGCCACGCACTGCTGCCGGAGGGGGCGGGCGCACCTCGTCTCGTGATCAACTTCACTCGTGCCGAACGACCCCGACCCTTTCGCCGCAAGGCGCAGGGCACCTTCGTGGTCTCTGTCGTCGAGGTGCATGAACAGCCGCCCGATATTCTCAAGGCGGCCTACCCCGTGCTCATCCGGTCACTGTCAAACCTGCTCGTCTACAACGTGGCCGGGCCGGGTGAGCAATGGTCTACCTACTTTGTGACGCTGGAGCAGGGGTACTATCCGATCGATGCGGGCGGTGAGGCGGAGTACTTCGACGCTGTCTACCGGCGGCTGCGGCCGTTGGCGACGTCGCAGCTGGTCGTGAACAACCTGTTTACGCGGGATCTCCCCCGGGAACTTTGGGAGGGCAACTTCAACACCCGGGCGCTGCGGCTGGCAGGACAGCAGCTCGACCGGATGGAGTTGCTGCCCACCCCATTCCCGATTCAGGAACTGCTGCCGGCCCGCGACATGGCGCACGTCAAGCGGCTGTTCGGCCTTGGCGGGCTCAGCTACGGGAACCTGAGCGTGCGCGAGGATGCGGACAGCTTCTGGATGAGCGCCAGCGGCGTGGACAAGGGGAACATGCAGGTGGTGGGCCGGGACATGCTGCTAATCACCGGCTTTGACCCGGCACAGCGGGCCATGCGGGGGAGCATTCCCCCGGAGGTCGAGCCGCGGCGCGCCTCTGTGGACGCCATCGAGCATTGGATGCTCTATCAGGAGCACCCGCAGATTGGTGCGATTGTCCATGTGCACGCCTGGATGGCGGGGGTGCCGAGCACCACCGTCAATTACCCCTGCGGCACGGCTGAACTGGCCCGGGAGGTGGCAGAGCTGGTGCGGCGGGCCCCGGACCCGGCCGGTGCTGTGATCGGGCTGAAGAACCATGGCCTGACGATCACCGGGCGGAGCCTTGCGGACATTTTCGAGCGCATCACGGGGCGCCTCCTGCCACAAGTGCCAATGACGTGAAACACCGAGTGGTGCTGATCACAGGGGCGTCCGGCGGCATTGGCCTGGCAACCGCCCGCGCACTGGCAGGTCCCGACACCCAGCTGTTCCTGGCCGGGCGCCGACCCGAGCGGCTCAACGCCGCCGCCGCTGCCCTTCAGGCGGTACCGCTCCTGGCCGATCTTTCTGATGCGGCCGACGTGGCGCACATGGTCGAAGCGGTCCGCCGGAAGGCGGGGCACCTCGATGTGCTGGTCAACTGCGCCGGCCAGCTGGAGGTGGGGCCCGCCGAACAGCTCGGGGTGGCGGTGGCGGAACAGCTGATTCGCGTCAACTACCTCGGGGCGATCCGGGTGGTGCATGCCTGCCTCCCGCTGCTGCGCATGGGCGAGCAGCCTGTGATCGTCAACGTTTCCTCATTTGCAGGGCGAGTGGCACCGCCCTTCATGGCGGCCTATGCCGCCAGCAAGTTCGCCCTCAACGGCTACTCGCACGCCCTGCGTCAGGAGTTGCGCCCGGAGGGCATCCATGTGGGACTGGTGCTGCCCGGGCCCGTGGACACGCCCATGGTGCATGGGCGGCTGGGCGGGGTCCACTATCCGGTCCCGCGGGGTGTGCCGACCCTGTCAGCCGAGCGGGTTGCCAGGGCGATTCTGGCGGTGATCACGCAGCGGAGCCCCGAGGTGATCGTGCCCTGGCGGCTCAGGGCGGTGGGCCGGCTGGCCTCGGCTTATCCGGGCCTGGTTGACCGCCTGTACGCCCGGTTTCAGTCCGCACCGATCCCGCCAGCGGCACGAGGCAGTGAGTGAGAGGGGTCGACTCCGCCGTGAGAGCGTTGTTCATCGTCAATCCACGGGCGGGGCGGGGCGCCGGCCGCAAAATCTGGGAGCGAATCAGTCGGCGGGTTGGCGGCAATCGGCTGTTCGATGCAGTGATTCCCGGCAGTTCCGCCGAGACGCGGCAGGCAGCAGCAGATGCGGTGAAGGCGGGCATCGGTCGGGTCATCGTGGTGGGGGGCGACGGCACCCTGGCGGCGGTGGCAGGCGAGCTTGCCTTCAGCGCGACTACGCTTGGCGTGATCCCTGCCGGCACCGGGAATGACTTCTGCCGCAATACCGGCATTCCCCGTCAGCCGGACGCCGCCCTGGAGATCGCGATCGGCAGCCAGACCCAGGTGATCGATATGGGGCAGGCGGCCGGCGGCCAGTACTTCCTGAACGCGGCGGGCATCGGCTTCGACGCCGAGGTGGCCGCTGCTGCGAGCGCCTTCCCGGCGGGCCTCGGGGGCACCCTGCCCTACCTGCTGGGGGCGTTCGCCACAATCTCCCGATACAAGCCCGTGCCGGTCGTAGTGACCGTTGATGACCAGCGTTACTGCGGTCCGGCGATGCTGGTCGTGGCGGCGAATGGCCGGTGTTATGGCGGCGGGATGCAAGTCGCGCCCCTGGCTGATCCAGGCGACGGCCAGCTTGACGTATGTATCGCGACCGATGTGGGCCGCGTGGGACTGCTGAACCTGATCCGCCAGGCATACGCGGGCAGGCACATACGCCACCCGCGGGTGGTGATGCTGCGGGGTGCGAGTGTCAGCGTTGCGGTGGAGGGGGCGGTGCGCGCGCATCTGGACGGCGAGCCCCTGCCGCCGCAGTCGCTCACGTTCCAGGCCCGGCGCGGGGCGCTGTCGGTTGCCACACCGCTCCAGTTCCGCGTGGCGGTCGAGCGCGACTGGGCCGAGCTGGGCTATGGCCGATTCGGTTCATCTGCGTCTGCCTTCTGGTCGGAATAGCTGACAGACCCGCTCTGCCCCCTTTCCATTTCAATAAAAATAAAAAATACAGCTCGACCGGACATCCGGGCGAGCTGTGCTTATATGTGGAGAGTTTTTACTGCCACGGAGACCTCAAGATGCACCCGCGCACCGCACGCAGACGGCGGCGATGATGACCTCAAGATCTATAACCCGACCCCAGCTAAGCCTTCACCCGATAGAGGTTCACCCGGTGCCGGTTCTCCAGCACCCGGCCTGTCCCGATCGCCACCGCCTCCTGCGGCGAGTCCGCCAGGTGTACCGGCAGCCGGGTGCGGTCCGCAAGCCGCTCCACCAACCCCCTGAGCAGCGCACTGCCGCCGGTCAGGGTCAGCCCATTGCGGCTGATGTCCCCCAGCAGTTCCGGCGGGGTCCGCTCCAGCAGACCAATCACCACATGATCGATCTGGGCCAGCAGATCGCTGATCGCGTGATAGATCTCCCTGGCCTCCACATGAACAGATGCGGGAATGCCCGTGGTCAGCAGGCGCCCCGTCAGCGTCGCTGTGCCGGTGGCCGCTTCAAGAAGAGCCGCGCCGTATTCAACCTTTAGCCGCTCGGCCGTAGGCGCACCGACCAGCAGGTTGTGCTCCCGCTTGAGGTAGCGGGCGATTGCCTCATCCATCTGATCGCCGGCCACGTTGCACGAGGCGGAAACGACCACACCGCCGAGTGAAATCACAGCTGCGTTGGTCGAGCCGCTGCCGATGTCAACCAGCAGTGACCCGACGGCCTGCTCGACCGGGAGGCCGGCGCCCAGGGCGGCGGCCACCGTTTCCTCCATCAGATGGACGGTACCGGCGCCGGCCTGCACCGCTGCTTCGGCCAGCGCACGCTTGTCCACCTCGGAGGCATTGGACTGGATCGCCAGGACAACGTGGGGACGCACCCATCGGCTGCCGGCAATCTGCCGGATCATATGTTTCAGCAGCGCCGTGCTGTGGTTTAGATCGGAAATCACACCGCCCTGAATCGGGCGGACAGAGATGATGGTGTCAGGCGTTCTACCGATCATTTTGCTTGCGGCCTTGCCCACGGCGATGATCGCCTGGCTCTGCCGGTTAACGGCCACCACAGATGGCTCGCTCGCCACAACCCCACGACGCTTTACCACGACGACCGTATTGGCAGAACCCAGATCAATCCCGATCTCCTGCGCTAACATGAGGCTCCCCCTTAATCGACCAGAGCGTCCTGCGGGCGGAATTTCGTGGCGATAAGCCCACTCTCTTCCAGCCCGAAGGATGCGATGTCTCCATTTTCTTTCGCAGCAGTAATGCGGTTTTTTGGGGGTTAAAATACTTACCATTAGAAAATACAAATTTAGGAAAATACTATTCCGCCCGTGACGTCCTACTGCGTCCTGCTGCGTCTTGTTACATCTTGTCACTGATGGCCCCGCTCCGTATAATGGGAATTAATGGTAGCACCCGGGGGTGGCTCGTGTGGAGGATTCAGGCTGGTACAACAGCGCCGAGGAATTCGGCACGCTCGACGCACTGGTGCGGCAGGGGCGCCACCTCGAGGCCATTGACCGGGCCCGGCTCACGCTGCTCTCAGGTCAGGCCGGTCGGCGGAGTGCGGCGCGCCTGCACACCCTGATTTGCCGGCTGTACACCGAGGAATTGCAGCAACCCTGTCCAGCAGCCATCCTGCACGCGGAGGAAGCCGTGCGCCTCGCGGAGGCGGTGCGCGATCCCTGGATCAAGTGTGAGGCCCTCAGCCGCATCGTGCACGCCTGCTGCCAGGTGGGTGACCGCTGCCGGGCGGCCTCCGCCTGTGATGCGCTCGCAGCCGAGGTGGAGCGGAATGCGGCGGTCGTCCCCGGCGGCCACGCGGCGGTGCTGATGCTCAGGGCGACCGTGGCCATGGCCGGCGAGGAATGGCCCCTGGCCATGGCGCTGCTGCGGCAGGCGGAGGCCGCCGGCAGCGGGGAGGCGCCGGAGGTTGCCGCCCGGGTCTATGCCGACAAGGTGGTTGTACTGCTCGCGAGCGGGGCCTACGGCGACGCCCGGGCGCTGCTGGCCGAACCGGTGGCCGACCCGGAAGGCGAGTCGGCGGTGGCCGTCGCCCGGGAGTTGGCCAGGGCCTGGCTGGCCGTCGTCAGCCTGGCGGAGGGGCCGGACCCTGCAGAGGCGAGCCGCCTCGCTCACCTCACGCACCAGCGCACCGTCTGCCTCGGGCGGGTAGACATGGCCCGGTGGCTGCGCCGGCGGTTGCTACAACTGTTGTAACTCAGTGCGGCCAGAACAGCAGCCAGCCCGGCACTACCACGGCGGCCAGCGCGAGCACATACAGCCCGACCGCACCCCTGCGCAACCCCTGCTTGCCTGCCCACCGGGCGTAGTTGTACGTGTAGATCGCCACCAGAAGCGGCCCCAGCAG